>CAYOBH010000088.1:0-10705 GCA_964402125.1 uncultured Verrucomicrobiota bacterium | reverse complement strand
CGCCGACATCCTGTCGGCTGTGTTGCCCGCAGGATGCGGGCGGTACCGTATCGCCCGCATCTTGCGGGCCTGAGAAATGGGGAACGTGAATCCCGGCTTTTTGGGGATTGTTTCTGATGTAACTCCGAATTCGATACAACTCCTCTGTATTGCGGATCAAATGGTCGTAATACTCTTTCTGCCAGAGGCGGCCGCTTCTCTTCAGTGCCCTGTTGATTTGGTTTGAGCTGAAGGATTTCCATGAATGCAGAATATCGGGGAGCTCATGATCGCCCAGTGGTTGAACGATGAGATGAACATGATTCGGCATAACGACCCATTCGTCGAGCTTGTAGCGCGTTCCGTCAAAGTGCTGCAGCACGTTGGCTACGATTTCCGAAAGCGCCGAATCGCGGAGACAGCACGCTCCAGCTCCTTCGTCGAGCCATCCGTCGACCCGCTCGCAGAAGAGTTCATTAAAGCGATTGCGTTCCTGTTGGGTGTAAGGCGGGCGATGATGCTCCTGCCATTTTCGGCGCAGTTCCTCATATTCTTTGATTCGGGATTGCGGAATGGAGTCGGCGAGGCGGAAGGTCACAAAATAGGTGCCGCCCTCCTGCAACCAGTGGGGATAGTTTTTTCGGCGGGTTTGGTGAATTTCCTTGTAGGGATCAAAACCAGTGGTTTCGGGGTGCCCGCAGGATGCGGGCGGCACGGTATCGCCGACATCCTGTCGGCTTGGTTGCCCGCTGGAAGCGGGCGGTACTGTATCGCCGACATTCTGTCGGCTATGTTGCCCGCTAGAAGCGGGCGGCACGGTATCGCCCGCATCTTGCGGGCCTTGAAGGGTTTTCCAAATCAGCGGCGCGGTTTGGATAAAGTAGCCGTTGTTGACGGTGAGGTTCCAATAGCGGGCGAAGCGCTGGAGTCGCTGCATCTGTGAAAAATCGATTTGGTTGGTTTGCAGAATTTCATACGGCGCGTGCGGGCTGTAGACCATGTTCCATTCCTGCGTGTGACGATCAATTGCCGCGCCGCGCAGGCGTTTGAGGATGCCGAGCTGGATCTCCTGCGGATCGAGTGCAAGCAGTCGATCAAATCCATTGGCAAAGCTATCCAAATCTTCGCCCGGAAGCCCGGCGATCAGGTCGGCATGAATATGCACGGCGGCCTCCTGCCGCAGGCGGCGCAGATTGGTTTCGATTTGTGCAATGTTGAGCGGTCGCTGGACGCGCTGCGCCACCTCCGGATTAAAGGTTTGAATGCCGATTTCAAACTGGAACATGCCGGGTGGGCAATACTTGAGCAGATCCATCAATTGATCCGGCAGGCGGTCGGGGATCATTTCCAGATGGACCATCAGGCCGGGTTGATAGCGGTCGCGGAAGAAGGCGATGATTTCGAGCGCAAAATCAAGATCGATGTTAAAGCTGCGGTCGACGAAGCGGAAGGTGCGCGCGCCTCGATCGAGCAGCTTCTGCATCGCTGCGAGGAAGCGTTCTTGGGGGAAATAACGCACGGCGGAGTCGAGCGACGACATGCAGTATTCGCAACGAAACGGGCACCCGCGCGAGGCCTCGACATAGATGGCGCGGTGGGCAATGTCTTCGTCGGTGTAAAAATCATACGGCAGCTCAATCTGAAAGACGTCGACCGGTGTAGCGCGGATTATGTTTTCACCACGAAGACACGAAGGGCACGAAGGAAATTCCGGGGTTCCAGACTTCGTGCGCTTTGTGTCTTCGTGGTGAATGATATCGTGACACAGGTTGCGGAATTCAATTTCGCCTTCGCCGCAGATGACGTAGTCGGCGTAGGGGTAGATTTCCTGTTCCTCGGTTTCATAGCTGATTTCCGGGCCGCCGAACACGAGCGTAATTTCGGGGCGGAGTTTTTTCAGCAGAGCCGCCACTTTGGTGACGAGCTCAATGTTCCAGATATAGCAGCCGATGCCGACCATGCGCGGGGTGTGCGCAAGGATTTTTTCCACGGCGGTGCGCGGCTGCACCGCGAGGTCAAATTCAATCAACCCGGCTTTGGATTGTAGATCGCCGAGGTTGGCCAGTAAACAGCGTGCGCCAAACGAGCAGTGTGCATAGCGGGCATTGAAGGCCGCGAGCAGAATTTCGGATGGTTCCACGAATTGCATGGGCGTATGTATAGCGGAACTGCCCGAAAAGTAAAACACCCCGCGCGAGGCGGGGTGTTTATTGCCGAATGGGCTCTTTGTTACTTTTCACTGCGGACACGGAAGAACTGCGTCGGGCTGTCGTTCGGGATTTCCCAGATAACCGCTTCGCCGGCGTTGGTCCAAGATTCCAAGTCGTCGGACTGCTCCAACTGGAGATAGAGGGTTGCTATGCCGTCGACGGTTTCCAGCAGCATCTGCCCCACGGCGATATCGATAACGGAATTCGAGGTACTCAGGTCGAAATCAGCCGCATTTTCGCGAATATAATCGACTGCCCATTGATCGGAAATGATCGGGTTCCAGTCGTGATCAACCTCGAGTTTGTCATCAAATCCATCTTCATCCGTATCGGTTTCCCACGGGTCGGAACCGTATTCGGCCTCTTGGGTGTTGATGAGGCCGTCTCCGTCGGCATCGTCGGAAAAGACGGCGGTTACCGATTTCGGCCCATCCATCAACAGAGTGACGCTATTGGTTCCTGCGGCGTCCCCGCTCCAGCCCATGAAGAGCCAGCCGGTTTCCGGGACAGCGGTCAGGCCGATCTGGGAATCCTTGGCGGCCCATACATCGCCGCCGACCACTTGTCCCTGACCGCTCGTTTCCGCCTCCAGCCAATAGTTGGTTTGCCAGAGCCACGTGATGGAAGAGTCCTGAGTCAGTGTGACCGCGACGGCATTGGAGGTACCAGTGACAGGAACGGAGCCCGTTCCGATCCAGCCGGTGCATGCATACTGGGTCGTTCCCATGGTCACATGGTCAACTGAACAGGTAACCACCGTTCCCCACGTATTGGAGGTGGTTCCAACGGACGGAACGGGAGTCCCATGGACGGAGGAAACCGTGAGCGAGACATCCTCCTGCGGAATCCCGAGGACGGAGAGGGTGGCATTGTTGAGCTGGCCGCCTTGGGTGTAATAGTTGTAGCGGATGAAACGGGTCCGGGCAGGAATTTGGTTGGTGGCCATCAGCAGTTTCCATTCTTTGCCATATTCATACACATAATCGGGCGTATTGGCGGTTCCGATGAGGCCGTTGGTGGAGTCGAGATAATCGATGCCGATGCGGCCATCATACGGCCATTCGCCCTCGCCGCCGTCCCAGTGCAGCGATCCGCCAAACACGGTGCGATAGAGCCCCGCATCAATCTCCTCTTCCGCAAAACCCTGACCCAACAAGCTGACGACTTGAGATACCCGGCTCGTTACCCCGACGTTGGCAGACGCGAGTTTTATCACATTTTGATAGTACAGGAGCCGTCGATGGTTCACGTCGTCATTGCGCCAGCCCAGCTGTTTTTGGTCGATGCTTCCATTCACCAGCAGGTTGGTGCCGGCGCCAAGATTCGGGTTTTCGCCATTACTATAGCGAATGTCGTCGATCTGTGGAAGATACCCCCACGTGCTGTGGTGCAGAAGGACACAGAGTTTGGTGATTTCCGCTGGGTCGCTAATTTTCATTTCGAAACCCTGAAGCTCCGAGACAGGATACCAATCGTGGCTTTCATCCGTTCGCATGAAGAGGGAGAAGAGGCCGTATTTTCCATCAGAACCCACATAGCTCCAGTCGATATCCGACCGGAATTCGATCCACGTATTAACCGGCAGTTCGGTGTTGAGATGTATGACAGAACCATCCCCGTCCATCACGCTGATGTGAGGAACCGTTGGATTTGGCTCATTGGCGTAGGCATAGAGCGTATATTGGAAAACGATGGCATTTGCATTTGATGTAATGGATGAATGGGCAAACCCGATGCCGGATTGGCCATAGTCGTATACATGCGGATAGCGGGGGCCCAATTTGGAAAAATGTCGGATGGTGGTGATGCCGGTGTTGGTGGAAATGTTAAACGGCATATTCTGACTAATGCCTCCCCCCCACATCGTCGTGTTGTAATCGGGCCCGGCAACATAGTTCGTGGCGGGTGAGCCTTCCGGCCATCCTCCCTCCACCGGTTTCCAGCCGGGGATGCCGGTCCAGCAAAACTCAGGATACGAGCTGTTGAAATCCTCAAAGGTCGTCAATTGAAGATTTTCAGAGAGCGTCGTAATGGTGAGACTAAGCCGCTTGGTTGAGGCGCCGGACGGATCGACGACCACAAAATCAATCTGCTCGCCCGGCTCCACGAGCTGATCGACGCTAAAAACAGAGGCGTTGGTGACAGAGAGGATCACCCCGCCGCCCCGCCGGATTTCAATCCCGGTTTCCGATGGTGGCAGCTCGCCTTCAATCCGGATCGCAGCCCGCCCGATGTCCGCAGGGGCAGTCCATCGAACCATGGCTGATGCGGTGATCGAGCTTTGCAACACGATCCCTCCCGAAACATCCTTATAAATGGCCACCCCGTTGGTTGACACCCACGCCTCGTCAGACGGAGTCAAATACCGGATACCGCCCCCGCTGGGAGGCTGGTTCGCAAAATCCCACCCATAGCTCCACGTCCCGTTGGGGTTGGAATTCGTTGAATAGTCTGTTGCTAGATTATATTCCGCCGCTTGGACGGAATGGACGCCCCATGTAAAAACCATCCCTGCGACGGCACAAAACAATTTCATTTTTTTCATCATAATCTCTCCTTGGGTTTTCGAACTTACTGTTCATCCCATCCGACAGAGAGTGATTATAGCAGAGCCAATGAAAATTGGAACGCACAAAAAGGGGGAATTGATTAAATTTTTTAAGGCCTTCAGCAGAGGTTCTAATCAGATCCAACCCATGCGGCGGGCTTTGTTGATGACCGCCTGACGGCCGTCAGCCTCAACCTTTTCGTAAATTTTCTTCACGTGGGTGTGGACGGTGTGCGGGCTGATGGAAAGCGCATCTGCGATTTCCTTGTAGGCAAGACCCTGCTCAACGTGGAGGAGAATTTCACGCTCTCGGGAGGTGAGCAGATTTTCGCAATATGTGCGGCTTACTTCCGACTGCTGCATCCCTTGAATAAGCTTTCGTGCAATACTGGGCGACATGGGTGCACCGCCTGCGATCAACTGATTGAGCGATTCAATCAGTTCGCGTGGCGAACTGCTCTTGAGCAGGTAGCCGCACGCGCCCGCTTTGATAGCGTTCAGGACGGTGTCGTGATGATCGTGGGACGTGAAGACCATACTGTTAATGTGGGGATGATTTTCATGGACCCAAGCGAGCAGTTCGATTCCAGAACGGTCGGAAAGGAAAACATCGGTCAGTAGAATGGTGGCCTCATCCCAAGGGGCCTGCTGAATGGCCCGTTCAACCGTTTCGTAACCCAGTGTCCATTCGGTGCTCAGCTCTCCTTCCAAAAGGAGCTGGAGGTTGTAGTTTGTCGACACATCGCTCTCAACAACAATAATTTTCATGGTCTGGAACTTTTCCTCGTTGAAACGGAGGGGCACTCGTTCCGTTCTCCGCTGCGGGATGCGGGAGTTCTTCCAGATCTGATGAGTTGGGACAGAATTGTACATAATCAATCCATGGTTTATATTTGTTCAGCTTCTATGTTCATTTATAACACGGAGCGAACGTATCCTGAATCCATCCCATATTATAGTCATTTTGGATTAACATATGGTAATGTTTGAACCTGACCTCGGATTCGCAAATTACAGAGGAGGTTTTGCCTTCACGCGGATATTTGCAAGCCGATCAAATCACCAAGCAGAGAACCCTGTCCTTCTAAAGCCGGTTCATTCTGTCTGATCGCGGCGCTGTTTTCAGCACGCTCTATTTTCCACACCACGTCTGCGCTGAAAGATCGACTGGGGCGTTGCTTCCTGTCGAAGTCTTTTGTATCAAGTGGGGATGGAGGCAGTGGATTGCTCTCCGGGAAATGGGGCGGAATGGCGATAGAGACAGTAAAGATTCTGGGGATTGATACGTCGTTGCGGTCAACGGGCGTGGGGATTATTGAGGCGCGCGGATCGGCCTTGCGGGCGATTGCGTATGGATGCATCCGCAATAAGCCGAAGGATCCGCATTCGGTTTGTCTGGAAAATATTTATAACTCGATCTCGGATTTAATTGAGGAGCACCGCCCGGACTGCGCGGCGATTGAAGGGGCGTTTTTTGCGAAGAATGCCAATACCGCGATGGTGCTGGGGCAGGCGCGCGGCGCGGCGATTACGGCGTGCGCAAAAAAGGGATTGATCATTACGGAGCACTCGCCGCGCAAGGTGAAGCAAGCGGTGGTCGGTAACGGTTCGGCGCAGAAGGATCAGGTGGCAAAGATGATTCAGCACCTGCTCGGATTAAGTGAACAACCCCAGGCGGATGCGGCGGATGCGCTGGCGATTGCCGTGTGCCGTTTTCATCAGCTTTCGCTGCCGGAGGCGATGCAGGCAAAACGGATATAGTGAGATTGCGGAGGAGTGAAATGAGATGGAGCTGGAGATGGCTGTTGCTCGTAGGGGTGTTGGCGGGCTGTTCGACGATCCCGGAAAAGGAAACATCGGAATCGGCTTGGGGGCTTACGGCTCCTGACGCTGCACGAGCTCAGTATGATAAGGCGATGGATTATCTCCGGAAGGGACGCCAGAAAGATGCGGAGCAGATTGTGGGCGAGGCATTTCAAAAGTACCCGGAAAGCCAGCGCCTTTGGTTTATGTACGCCGTTCTGGCGCTCAGTCGTCAGGAGACCGACGCTGCCGTTCAAGCCTTCATGAAGGTGCGGGACCTGAATGAAGAGTCGCTTTTAGGTATAACGGCTCAGCTTACTTTGGATGAAGAGATTGAAGTCGCGGATGCTTTTAAGCGGCTCAAAAAGCGGATTGATCAGAACCCGAATGAAATGCTGATACGCTGGTTATATGCCATGGAGGCAACCCGACAAGGCGTTTTCGTGGAAGAGGGCGCAGCGCAGTTTGAGGTCATTCTGGAGGCGTGGGATCCGGCTCCGGCGATGGTTCACCATATATATGCCACGTTACTGGCGAGCCACCTCAACCTCTTGGAAAAGGCGTTGGAACATCAGCAGCTTGCGGCGGAGATCGAGCCCAATGCGCAGACCTATTATCGGCTCGGGTTTATATTGTACCTTTTGGAGCGATACGAAGAATCCAACCAGCTTATTGAAAAAGTGGTGGAGATGGCCCCGAACGATCCGATTGCCTGGTTCCAGTGGGGTAACGGATTGGCGTATATGGGCGACTTTGAGGCGGCGGCCGAAAAGTTTATGGCCGCCAGCAAGCTTGGAATCGTTACGGAGGTGAGTCTGGTCTGCTGGGGGCGTTGCCTGGAGCGGTTGGGATATCCGGCCCAAGGGTATCGCAAATATGAGGAGGCGCGTGCGAGTTCTGGATTGCCCGGGGGGTTGGCGGATTCGTATGCGGCCATTTCCAAACTGTATGGATATGGAACGGCGTGTGATTTTGAGGGGGCGGTTGAGATTTTTGCTGCGCAGGGCGGCGGCCCGGCGATCGACGTTCTTCGTGAACAGGTGGAGGAGGCCAGAAAAACCGATAATCCATTAGCCCCGGAACGCAGCGATGTGCTGCTGGAGTCCCTGACGGCAATGGCGGAAGAAAGCGATGCAAATGCGCAATACAGCATGGCGATGATTTATCGCTACGGCATCGGGGTGGAAAAGAATGCGGCGATTTCTGAAAAATGGATTAAGCGGGCGGCGGAAAACGGGCATGAGATTGCTGTGCGGATGCTGGCCGAAACGAGGTAAAACCCGAAAAGAGGTGTAGCCATGAAACGGTGGATATTTAAGGGCGCACTGTGTGCGAGTCTGTTGGTTGGATTGAGCGGATGTATGGTTTCGTCGGGACCGCTGAATGCCGATGAGGCCATTCTCGGCACCTGGAGTTCCGACGAATCCGCCGCGGTGTATGATATTTCGCGGGCGACCGACGGCCGTCTAGAGATTCAGGGACATAGCGCCCTCAGTGGACGGGAGATCATGATCAGTGACGTTTCCTGGGATGGGGAAGTACTGAAGTTTAAGAGCTATGTGCCGGCGACCGACCATCGGGCGGAACGAGAAGCCCGGCTGATCAACTCCAAAACGATGAAGACGAAAATCTTTTCGAACGGCGAGGTCTACGAATACGTATTTACAAAAACGGGGCAAGGCAGCACCGGCGTTTCCCGCCGTCCTAGTCTTGACGGGAGCGATGAAAGGTAACTATAACGTCGGTTTAAAAATTTAGTGCTGAGACATCAATGAAGGAAGGATTCCATGAGCGAACAGATTAAAGTCGTATTAACCGAAGATGAACTGCCGAAGCAGTGGTATAACCTCGCCGCTGATTTTGCGCATCCGATGCCGCCTCCGGTGGATATTTCCGGCAAGCCGATTGGTCCGGAGGCGCTGGCGCGTATATTCCCAATGAATCTGATCGAGCAGGAGGTCAGCACCGAGCGATGGATCGATATTCCCGACGAAATTATGGGCTACCTCAAAATCTGGCGTCCAACTCCGCTCTACCGCGCCCGTCGCCTGGAAAAGGCGCTCGGAACGCCCGCCAAGATTTATTACAAGAACGAAGGCGTTTCGCCCGCCGGCAGCCATAAGCCAAACACCGCCGTTGCGCAGGCATGGTATAATAAGCAGTTCGGCATCAAGAAGCTCACAACCGAAACCGGCGCGGGACAGTGGGGCTCGGCGCTGGCGTTTGCCTGTTCGCTGGTCGGCGGCATTGAGTGCAAGGTTTTCATGGTGCGCATCAGTTTTGACCAAAAGCCGTTCCGCAAGATGATGATGCGTACGTGGGGCGGCGACTGCGTAGCGAGTCCGAGTATGGAAACAGAAGTGGGCCGCCGGATTTTAGCCGAGGATCCGAATACGCCCGGCAGCCTCGGAATTGCAATTTCCGAAGCGATCGAAGAGTGTTTGAGGCGCGACGACACCCGTTATACGCTGGGCTCGGTTCTGAACCACGTGATGCTCCACCAAACCGTGATCGGGCAGGAAGCACAGAATCAAATGAAGAAAATCGGCGATTACCCCGATGTTGTGATCGGCTGTGCCGGCGGTGGATCGAATTTTGCCGGGATCGCGTTCCCGTTCATCAACGACCGGATGCACGGTGCCAATATACGGATTATCGCAACAGAACCCCAAGCCTGCCCAACATTGACCCGTGCGGAATATCGCTATGATGCTGGCGATGTAGCCATGATGACGCCGCTGCTGCCGATGCACAGTCTGGGTCATACCTTTGTTGCGCCCCCACTCCACGCCGGCGGATTGCGCTATCACGGAATGGCGCCAATGGTCAGTCACGCGATGAACGAAGGCCATATCGAGGCCACCTCCATCGGACAAACCGAGTGCTACGAAGCCGCCGTTCTCTTTGCCCGCACAGAAGGATTCATTCCGGCGCCGGAAACCTCGCACGCCATCGCTCAGACGATCCGCGAAGCCAAGCGCGCGACGGAAGAAGGAAAGGAAAAGACCATTCTGATGAACTGGTCCGGCCACGGCCTCATGGACCTGAAGGGGTACGAAGCGTACCTCGAAGGCCATCTTCAGGATTATCCCCTGCCCGATGAGCTGCTCCAGAAATCGCGGTTATGCATGGAAGGCCTGCCGAGGCCGTAGAAGGAGTTTTGTGGCTGAAGAAGTAAATGAAATGGGGAGGAGCGCGTGAAGCGCTCTTCCTTTTTATCGCTCCTCCTCCTGCTGCCCGCTCCCTCGATCGGCGTCTTCTGCGGCATGGTGCTCTGGCCGGGAACGGCGGCAGGAAAAGGCATATTTCTGTTTTCCAAGATTTGGATCCTGCTGATCCCGGCGGTCTGGTTTTTCGTTGTACAGCGCGGACGATTGACCCGCGGAAAGACCGCGCCCGGCGGTTTCCGCATGGGGCTGTTGAGCGGATTGGCGATTTCCGCATTCATTGTGCTGATGTATTGGGTGCTGGGGCGCCGTCTGATTGACCCCGGCTTTGTTCGCGAGATGGCTGAGCAGGTTGGACTGGTTCCTCAGCATCGCTATCTGCTGGGTGCACTCTATTGGTTTTGTATCAACTCGGTGCTGGAGGAATATGTCTGGCGTTGGTTTGTTGTACGACAGTGTTCCGTGTTGATGAAACCGAAAACGGCCATTGCCGTCTCCGCGCTGGCCTTTACGGTTCATCACGTGATTGCCATGCAGGTCTATTTCAACGGCATTGTAACCGCCGTCGGTGGGACCGGAATTGCTTTCGGCGGTGCGTTTTGGTCGTGGATGTTCCTGCGCTACAAAACCATCTGGCCCGGCTGGGTTTCGCACGCCGTGGTGGACGTAGCCATCTTTGCGCTGGGCTATCTCTTAATCTTCGGCTGATAACCCGCGCAAACGGTATCGGAAAGCGAAAGTAGGACATGCTTCCAGCTTGTCTATATCCGCATCCTCCCCCGTATCGCGGGCATCTTGCCTGCCTCGCCGTCCTCGTCCTCGTAATCGTGCTCGTCCGGTAATCGTATCGCGGGATTCTCTGTCGCAAGCTCTAGAATGGCTTCGCGCTGCGTGCCTCGCTCCCTGCGCCGAACACCCCCCACGTCTTCGCGTGATCACAAACACCACCCAGCATCAGAGCGGCCCGCCCGCAATAACTTTATTGAGGCATTTTTAAT
>CAYOBH010000087.1:0-10767 GCA_964402125.1 uncultured Verrucomicrobiota bacterium | reverse complement strand
ATCCTCAACTCCTTGAAAAGATGCCGATAAAAAGAATTGAAACATCGGCGCGGGGGGCATACGATCCCCATAGATAGGTTGAGTGTGCCGCGAACCCCCTCGGTCCGCGGCTCAGTCCAACAGGAAGATGGTGCCTTGCGGGCACCCTCATATTCTCCTGCTGTTTAACCTGTTTTGGGCATAAGGATATTTGTGAGAAGCAGAAGGGATAAAATCCTAATCGTTCTGCTGAAATATATGATGGATAATAGTAAAACAACTCGACATCGTCTAGTGTTTGCCCTGCAGTTTGTATTGATCTGCGCATTCCTAACGGTAATCCCATTTAGTCGAAAAGAGCAGTGGCCCAACTGTGTTCTCTACACAAATGTCATGGCATGGCAAGTGGGACGAGATGCAGCCAAAATAGATACATCACAGGAAAAGATAACTACTGAACAGGAAGATCCTGAATACGATGTTGCTTATGCACCACCGCCACTCCTTTGGATGTACAGATATCTTATCGCTCTCACTTTTCTTATCACTGCCTCCTCTTTCATCGTAAGCTTGTACCTGCTCAACAAAACCCCACTCTCCAAATACAAAAAAACGACGAGTATCGTTACTGTTTTACTATCGGCGGTTTTAGTGCATCTTGTCTTCTATAGTTACTCTCAAGTTTACAAAAACAAGTTACTGAAACGATTCTCTCTAACTCCAGAAAAAACAATAATTCTCCTCCAGAGATCGAGTGGGTGGGATGCTGATCCAAGCCGGCTGATTTACTGTGATCCATACGTCGACCCTTACTCAATAATCGATGCCACCCGGAGTAAACGCCAATGGACCTCTGCTAGCTTGGAGAACTACAAAGCTTCTCCTCTTTCAGAAACCCAAATGGAAGAGGCAATTCAATTGCTTATATCCAAAGATTATTTTGCATTAGGCACTCATATCGGACCTTGGAGTTGGAATGATGGTTCCGTGTTTTATATATCTGTATACGATGGAAAAGAACACACCATGGTGACAGGGGTTGATTCTGGAGAAGCAGAACGTCTCCGGCTCCTCTATGAGGAGCTAACAGAACTTGCCAAACAATCGACTCATGAATGGTAACTTCTGAATGGTTATCAGGTCTCAAGATTCAAGATTGGCGGAGGTGTCGGTCCTGAATGGCACTTAGTTAAGGGTTGTAGGGCTGGAATGGTTGAGTCCTCGAAACGTTGCCACTCACTTCGTTCGTTGCTTTCGTGCCTCAAGCCTCGCTTCGCGTCCAGCCTCAATCGATCGGCTCGGCATGTGTTCTTCAATTGCAATGACTTGGCAACGATTCCAGCCCGTTGGGCTACGGCGGGAAGGTTTTCAACCATTCCCGCCCTACAAGAGCAAAAAGACCTTAACTAAGTGCCATTCGTGTCAGTCCTATCTTTTAACCTTTTTTGACGGAGTGGCAGTCAACCGAGTAAACTGAACCATCGGAAAATAGGTATCCGTGTAGGAATCAGTGATTTTGGGATTGCCTCTTCTTTTTGACGCACTTCCGTGAACAACCTAAATGGGCAGCCAAGATGGCTGCGGCACGCAGGGTGCACGGCAGGCAGGGATGCCCGCGATACGTCAAGGCAGGAAGGATGCCTCCCCTACACAAAGACCCTTTTCGGCGCAAAGTAGAGCCCAACAGTCAGATTAAGATTTTGATCAACGGGATCGAAAGCGCGTCAAAAATTGAGCTCGCCGATAATTCCGAGTCCCTTGAGCGTCAGTTGCGGATCAATGACCGCATCGAGATCCCAGCCTTCAAAGATCCATCCTGCGTAGCCGCCAGTACAGCAGACCGGGAGATCCGGGGCAGCCAGATCGCGCCGCAGCGCAGTTAAAATTTCCCGCACCATTCCGCGATAGCCCAGCAGCGCGCCGATCTGCATCGCCTGCTCCGTATTGCGCCCGACAACCGCATCGGTTTTTGCCGGAGCAAGATGAGGAAGCAACGCCGTTTTTTCCGCCAGATAATCAAACATCAGCGGCAAACCAGGGCAGATAATCCCGCCCACATAACCGCGCTCTGCGTTGAGCACATCAAAGGTCAGCGCCGTTCCAAAATCGCAGACGACCGACGGCATACCGAAGCATCGAGCGGCGGCGGCCGCATTAGCCAGTCGGTCAGCGCCGATCCGTTCGGGACTCGGATAGTCCACAGAAACGCCCAGCTTAACTTTGTGAGTGACAAACAAGGGATCAGGCAGACTCGCTTTTCGAAGCGTATCCATCCATCGCTCATCTACAGGCGGGACAACTGAAGCAATCACCACATGTTCCACGGGTTTCACCGTGATCAGATCAAGAACCTCCTGCTCCTCAGCAAAGCGGGAGGGACAACGCCCCACCCCGTCGACCTCGCCGGCGCGGTAATAGCCGACGGAGGTGCTGGTGTTGCCGATGTCTATGACCAGCGTCGTCATACAAAGTCGAGCGCCAGATCGATCGATGGCGCAGAATGCGTGAGCGCACCGACCGAAATGGCATCAACGCCCGTCTGCGCAACCGCACGAATTGTATTCAGATTGATTCCGCCGGACGCTTCCGTGCGGCAGATACCCTTACAGAGCGCCACGCATTCACGCAGCAGATCGGGCGACATATTATCGAGCAGCACCCAATCGGGCCTAGTTTCGAGTGCTTCTTTGAGCTGCTCCACCGTATCCACTTCCACCTCAATCTTGAGATCGGGATATTTCGCGCGCGCGGTCGCCACGGCTTCGCCGACCCCTGTTCCATGCTCGCGTTTCCAAGAGGCGAGATGATTATCCTTAATCAGCACCGCATCAAAAAGGCCGTAGCGATGGTTTACACCGCCGCCGCAGCGAACAGAATATTTCTCAAACGGACGCAACAGCGGCGTCGTCTTACGGGTGCAGAGAATATCCACATTGGGATTATCCGCCGCTTTGACATATTTTTCCGTAATCGTCGCCACGCCGCACATCCGCTGGATAAAGTTAAGCGCCGTGCGCTCCGCTGATAGAATGCTCTTTGCCGAGCCGCGGATAATCAGCACCGCGGTACCCGCCCCCACCGCCGTTCCGTCCGCCACACATATTTCCACCTCCAGCGAACCGTTCACCTGCTTAAAAACCTCTTTCGCCACGGCAGTTCCTGCCAGCACGCAGGCCTCGCGGGCGACCATGTGCGCCTCGGCATACGCTTCTGGAGCAATCGTTGACTCCGAGGTTACATCCACGCCCGACTCCCCTAGGTCTTCACGCAGCGCGAGCTGAATGGACGTCCGCACCTCCGGTCGCTCAAAAATATCAGGTAACCCCATTACGCCTTTCCTTCTTCCTTCATCACACTGGATTTCATTAATTGTTTCCCGGAGCCCATCATTACACTGATCGGCTTAAGGCCTGTTATGTTTTCACAGAAAATCTTAATTGTCGCAGCAATCGGAACGGAGAGCAGCGCGCCGACAATCCCCCACATCCAACCGAAAAAAGCGAGCGAGAGAAGAATCACGACCGGACTCAGATTCAGCCGATCACCCATCACCTTCGGATCAATAATGTTACCCATCACCGTCTGAATGATCAGCAGGGACAACGCTACAAAAAACGGCACCCAAGGAGAGGGATAGTAGAGGACAATCGCGAGAAGAATCGGAGGAATTGATG
The DNA here is from genome assembly GCA_964402125.1 of uncultured Verrucomicrobiota bacterium. Lineage (GTDB taxonomy): Bacteria > Verrucomicrobiota > Kiritimatiellia > Kiritimatiellales > Pontiellaceae > Pontiella. The sequence continues at coordinate 7,114 of CAYOBH010000087.1, read as the reverse complement.
CCAGAATAGAGCCAATCGTTGGAATAAAGTTAAGGAAAAAGGTCACCGCCCCCCACGTTAATGCAAAATCAACTTTCAGGATCGACAGCGCCGCCCAAACGAGAACTCCGGTAATTGCACTGATAATCAGTTTTACGACTAGATACCGCCCGACCTGATGGGAAATAGACCCCGTAATTTCCGTAAATACACGGCCACGTTCCGGCGGAAAAGCGTCTTCAATTTTGTATTTGAAATAAGGTTTCCCCAACAGCATGAAAACCAAAAAAATCAGCACCAGCACCAAGCGACTAATAAAACTAAACATCCATTGTGCTGCCGACGCGGATAACGTGGTAATCGTGTTAGCCAATTTATTATTCCAATCCAGACTGGCCACATATTCTTCCGATATATGCAATTTATAGGCAACATCTTTATAAATCATATAAAGCTGATCCGTATATCCTTTCGCAGTCCATTCGGCCAACACCTCCCGCACCCGGTTCAACAAAAAAGCACCGAAGAAATATAAAACGAAAAGAACCAGCGACAACACCAAAAACACGGCAAGAGAAAGCGGAACCTTCCGGTGTACGAGATAGTTAACCGCCGGACCGCAGATATACGAAAGCAGCCATGCAATCATTAAAGGAACCACGACATTATAGGCCGACTTAAACGCTGCAGCGACCGCAAACACAACCAGCACACTCAGCAGGCCGATAATTATATTAGACCGTTTCATTTGATCTCCAAGTAAAGTGTCACATTGATAAACCACCGCATGATCGAAGAAAACCCTAATGTTCGCTCACGTCCTACTTTTTGCTAAAATGAACTAAGTCCGGTTGTCTCCTTCATCCATGCCGAAATCCTGCGCAAAACCGACCGATCCTCATACACCGCATAGTCCGCCGTATGAATCTCACCGTCTGCATTGTTCCACCAACGCTCAAACGCATCGCGTGCACGCACCATCACCTCATGCCCCAACGGAGCCGTGAACGCCAGATCGCATTCTGCATTAAAATTATCCAGATTCCGGCGCGTAAAATTGCCCGACCCCAGCAGCAGCGTCGCCGAATCATTATCCAGCTCAACATAGAGCATCTTCACATGAAACTGCTCGCCGTGCGTTGCCGCCCAGCGCAAAGGAATCTCCTTCTTCACTAACCGCGCCGCCGATTGTCGATTCGGCACTCCGTTCTTTGTCCGCCCAAATGCATCCTTGCTCGGATCCAGAATCACCCTTACCTCGCAGCCCCGCTGCTTTGCATCCAGCAGCGCACGCACAATATCCCGATCCGCAAGATAAAACATGGAGAGCTCAATACGGCCCGGCACCGCCGCAGCCTCCAGCATATCGAGCGCCTTGTCCTTAATCTTCCGCTCCGTCAATAATTCCAGCCGATGACCGCTCTTCGGATCAAGTCCCGGCGATCCCCCGCGCGCAGCAATCAGTTCCTCCGCGCCTGATATGCGCAGAACCGCAGCCTCTGCATCGTTGCCCATCCACATACCCGCCCCATCGACACGCAGCGCCACATTACCATGCGCGCTGCTCGCATCATGCGGATTCCCGCTCGTCACCAACAGCGACTTCTCGGTGACCGTCAGCTTGCGGTGGTTCGCCTTAAAATTCAGCAGTTTCAGCATGCTCCGCAAGGAGATACGCCCATCGCCCATCGGATTCGCCACCGCGTTACCGGGAGAAACTCCCCACGGCTTAACCAGCAAACGCCACGGCTTGGAATAGATAAAATTACTGTCGCGCAGTTTATCCAGATTGGTCCAGACCACGTGAACACCGGCCGATTCCAGCTCCGCAAACAACGACGACTCGATCGATCTATACACCGTATTGATCGGGTCCGTAATAAATATAATCTCTACATCCGGTCGTGCACGCCGCTTCTGAATCAACCGATCCGCGAGTTCACGACTCAGCGGACGCATTCCGGGTCCCGGTTCGTAAAGGAAGTCGTTCACTAAGAAAAAATCGACAAGGACAAACTCATCGGCCTCATCGATCATCTCAAAAACGGAGTCAAATATTTCCTGTCGCACCTGCCGCTCGCCGGACTCATCCACCCACGTTTCGTCCACCAAAAGCTGAACATTCTCGGCACGGGTCTCCGCAGAATAAGCAAATCCTTTCCGCTCCAATCCAACAACACATCCTGAAAAAACCGTTGACATGATCAACAAACTCAGCCCGAAAAACCTGTTCCGCATTCATCATCTCCCTAAACAATGGCTTTAAAGTAACCACTTTTAGCCGCAGGGAAAACAATAAATGCACATCGACACTCTTCGACGCATAAAACCTGATACAGAACTGCCGGGATCGCCTTGAGCAGTCAAACTAATCCGCCTGCTCAAAAGCGTTCTCGGCAAGTCGCTTTTCCGATTAGCAGGTCGGGTTGAGTTCTCCAAGAAAAGACTTGAGTGCCTTCACCTCATCCGCACGCCGACGCGCTTCTTCGGGAGTGCGCGGAACTTCGGCCCGGATACGCTTAACAATCTCAGCCTCCACATGATCGGCCACAATTCTCGACACAATATATTGCTGCTTCTTATCCATCGTCCGCCTCCTTTCAGCTGGAAGCTGTCCGATACCTCTTAAGCATCGTGTATGCCAGATGACTCAAATTTTCCTAAGAAAACGAACTATGTCGCATCAATCACTCCATCGAGCATATGGTCGCCGTCAAAAACGTAGCGTCCGGAAAAGGACTGGCCGGAAAGCATGTATGGAAACCAAGTCGAATCATCTTCCCACATTTGATCAAACGGTAGATTGTCGAGATCGACCCAGAGTGGAATTGCCTCCTCGGTCTCAGCGGGTTCGCCTTCGTATCCCGTTGCGGTAAAAACAAATCCATGGATGGAACTTCCATCGATAAACTGAAAATGAAGCCGTCCGGCTTCCTTCACGCCGGTCGGCGTAATGCAGAGCTCTTCCTGCGTTTCGCGGATAGCGCACGCCATCGGTGTTTCGCCCGGCTCCAGCTTTCCGCCGGGGCCGTTAATCTTCCCTTTACCAAATCCTCGCTTCTTGTGGATCAGCAGAATTTTTCCGTCCTGAATCACAAACATTAGGGTCGCCCGTACTTGAGGCTTCCAGTTTTCCCAATCCACATCGTCTACTTTTGCGTACATTGCTCGACCCCAAACAACAGGCAGAATGATTTAGTGACAGAATTATTCCGATCTCCCACTTCTCATAAAATCATTCTGCCACCCAATTATTCTGCCTATAAACTGATCTCTAAAGAGCCGCCAACGCGCGGTTGAAGGTTTCGCTCGGACGCATCGCCTTGAAAAGCAGTTTTTCATCCGGGCGATAGTAACCGCCGATGTCCACCGGAGCGCCCTGCACGCCGTTGAGTTCATCAACGATTATGGTTTCATTTTTCATCAGTGTATCAGCAAGCGGAGCAAAACGCTCCTTCAACTCCGTATCCTGATCCTGTGCCGCCAACGCCTGAGCCCAATACATGGCGAGATAAAAATGGCTTCCGCGATTATCCAGTTCGCCGCACTTGCGCGAGGGCGACCGATTCTCCTCCAGAAACTTTGCATTCGCCGCATCCAGCGTATCCGCCAGCACCTTTGCCTTTGCGTTACCGAATACGTTTGCCAGATGCTCCAGCGAAACGCCCAGCGCAAGAAACTCGCCCAACGAATCCCATCGCAGATGATTTTCAGCCAAAAACTGCTGAACATGTTTCGGCGCGGAGCCGCCTGCCCCGGTTTCAAAAAGACCGCCGCCGTTCATCAGCGGAACAATCGAGAGCATCTTCGCGCTGGTGCCCAGCTCCAGAATTGGGAATAGGTCGGTCAGGTAGTCACGCAGTACATTTCCTGTGACTGAAATCGTGTCCTTCCCCTCTTTACAACGCTGCAGCGTATAGCGCGTCGCCGCATCCGGATTCATAATCTGAATCTCCAGCCCATTGGTATCGTGGTCGCTGAGATAGTTTTTTACTTTAGCGATCAGCTGCGCGTCGTGTGCCCGGTTTTCATCCAGCCAAAAAATGGCGGGCGTGCCAGTGGCGCGGGCACGGTTTACCGCCAGCTTCACCCAATCGCGCACGGGTGCATCCTTCACCTGACATGCGCGCCAGATATCGCCTGCCTCAACCGCATGCTCAAACAATACATTCCCGTCGAGATCGACAACGCGCACCGTACCGTCCGCCGGGATCTCAAAGGTTTTATCGTGCGAACCATATTCCTCGGCCTTCTGCGCCATCAGCCCCACGTTGGCCACGCTGCCCATCGTGGACGGATCAAACGCGCCGTTCTTTTTGCAGAATTCGACCGTTTCATGGTAGACCCCGGCGTAGGACCGATCCGGAATCACAAAGTTGGTATCCTGCTGTTTTCCGTCTTTGTTCCACATCTGGCCGGAGGCGCGAATCGCCGCCGGCATCGATGCATCGACAATCACATCGCTGGGAACGTGCAGATTGGTGATTCCTCTATCCGAATCCACCATCGCCAGATTCGGTGCGGTTTCGTAGACGGCCATAATATCCGCTTCGATCTCCGCCCTTTTATCCGCCGGAAGCGCCGCAATTTTTGCATAGAGATCGCCGAGGCCGTTGTTCACATTCACGCCCAGCGCATTCAGCGTCGCCGCGTGCTTCTCGAACACCTCCTTATAAAAAACGGAGACGCAGTGGCCAAAGATAACTGGATCGGAAACCTTCATCATTGTGGCCTTCATATGCAGAGAAAAGAGCGTTCCGTCCGCCTTGGATTTCGCCATCTGCTCCGCGAGAAACGACCGCAGCGCCTTTACGCTCAAATAGGTTCCATCAAGCACTTCGCCCGCCTGTAAAGGCAACCTCTCTTTTAAAACAGTAACCGCGCCGTCCGGCTGAACCAGTTCAAATTTAACCGTCGTCGCATCCGCAACCGTCACCGACTTTTCGTTCCCATAAAAATCGTTGTTCTGCATGGATGACACCACCGACTTGGAGTCCGCCGACCACGCCCCCATACGGTGCGGATTGTTCTTTGCATACTGCTTCACCGCCGCCGCAGAGCGGCGATCGGAGTTTCCTTCGCGCAGCACCGGATTCACTGCGCTGCCCTTAATCTTGTCGTATTTCGGCTGGGCATCCGGATCATCATATTCCGGCAGATTATAGCCATTCGCCTGCAGCTCGGAAATCGCCGCCTTCATCTGCGGAATCGAAGCCGAAATATTCGGCAGCTTAATAATGTTTGCCTCCGGCTTCAGCGTTAGCGCACCCAACTCGGCCAATGCATCGCCCACCCGCTGCTCTTCGGTAAGACATTCGGGAAACTGAGCCAGAATACGCCCGGCCAGCGATATGTCGCGCGCTTCAACCGTCACGCCTGCCGCATCGGTATACGCCTTAATAATCGGCAAAAGTGAATGCGTCGCCAACATCGGCGCTTCGTCGGTAATCGTGTAGATAATTTTTGCTGTCATGGAAGCTCCTGTCCGTTAAATCCAGATTATAAAAAATGCCGCAAGGCTCAACGGTCGTTTGTTTAAAGGGCTTGTGTGTATAGTGAATGGATAGATGATGTCAAGGAAGCCTCCCAAAATCATCCCGCGGCTGGCGACATAACAAACTGAAAAAAGAGTCTATTCCCTATCGGGTATTCTCCGTTTCCGTTTTCCATTGTTCATATTGTTGCTGTTGTTTGTTGCCGAATGGTTTAGTTGCCATTATTTTGTTCGGGTTTATGTGGGTGGATAGAACAACCAATGCGGAGGAATCATGAGTGACGGAAAAACAACGTATTCTAAAAAACATTCACTGAACATGTTTTGGAAAACCGGTTTTGACTTCGGAGTATTCATTTTACTCGGTTCCGTTTCGCTGCTCGCAGTTTCCTGCGGCAATCTGCGCGCCAGCGGGAGGCTCATCGATGCGAACGGCCAGTCTCTGTACTTCTCGACCGTCGGCACGGGTAGACCCCGTTGTTATGGAGTGTGGTCTGGATGACGGAGGATCCTCCGGCGCATGGGGTTCGGTTCCATCTGGCGTGGCGAAATTTACTGAAGCCTGCTTCTACGATCGGGCCGGCCTCGGGAAATCGGCTCCGGGTCCGGAGCCGCGTACATCGACACGCATTGCCAATGACTTGCATTCCCTTCTTCAACAAGCGGGCTGCCAGGCGCCCTATATTCTGGTCGGCCATTCCTTTGGTGGACTCCATCTTCGCCGCTTCGTCGATCTTTATCCTGAAGAGGTGGCTGGTTTGGTGCTCGTCGATCCGACGCCTCGGGAATTGATGGTTGAACCCTTGAAACCTGAGCAGATTGAAAGGCTCAAGGCTGTCGGCGCTCCTCCGGGCCTCATCGCCGAAGCCGACGGGGGCGTGGCGGCTTCCCTGTCCGAATGGGCGAACCTGAAGCCCTTGCCCGATGTGCCCGTGGTCGTCATAACGAGCAGTCCGCCGAAAGCCGACGCCTCAGACCTAGACAAACAAAGGTACGAATCTCTTGCCGCATGCCATCAAGGTTTGGTCGACATGGTGAGCGATGGTGTCCACCTTACCGCGGCCAAGGCCGGGCACTATATTCAATTGGATGAGCCTAGCTTGGTCATCGACGCAATCAAGCAAGTGTTCGACAAGGTTTCGATCAAATCAGAATAGAGAAAAGAATCCGGCAGTCTGGCACCTTCTCTTACAAGTAGAAGATGTGAAAGAGGGAGAGTTGTTTGGTTTGAGAAAAGGTCAACTAACACCTTTCCCTTTACCGATACCTGCATTGACTGGCCCAAAACAGAGAAAATGCTGCGCGCATAGCCGTCATTTTAAAGCCGCAATTTCTTCCTATAGATCAAAGAGGTTCTTTTTTTGCACTTAAATAACACAATATACGTTGTATGCCTGCTTAAGCACTACAACAAGGAGGAACTAATGAACCACAAGCTAAGCATTGCATTGCTTGCAACTATGGTTGCAGCAGGGACGGGCTTTGCCCAAGAAGGACCAAAGGAAGACTTTAAGCCTTCTGTGCTAAATCAACCCGGTCAGGAATACCCTCAGGTCAACTCGCAGGGTTATGCCCGATTCCGCATTAATGCCCCGCAGGCCCAGGGCGTCAGCGTCAGCCTCGGTTTGGGCGGCAGCGGCG
>CAYOBH010000086.1:0-10834 GCA_964402125.1 uncultured Verrucomicrobiota bacterium | reverse complement strand
GCGGCGGGATGGAGGGTGGCACGGCGAACCACTGCATCATCAGCGGAAATTCGGCCTACTACGGCGGCGGGCTGTATTATGGCACCGCGAACAACTGCACGATCACCTGGAATTCGGCAGTCCGATACGGCGGCGGGATGGAGGGTGGCACGGCGAACCACTGCATCATCAGCGGAAATTCGGCAGTCCGATACGGCGGCGGGATATTTTATGGAACGGCGAACAACTGCACGATCTCCTGGAATTCGGCATCCAGTAGTGGCGGCGGAATGTATTATGGAACGGCGAACAATTGCATCGTTTACTACAATACGGCTGACGAGGCGGCTGACGAGGGAAATGACCTTTTGGATACAGCGGCATCCTATTCCTGTTCTCCGGACGTGACACACGGTGAAACTGGTAACATCACGAACGCACCAATGATGGTTTCCTCGTCGCATATCGCGGTGGATTCTCCCTGCCGGGGCGCAGGTAGTACAAATTTTGTATCCGGGACGGATATCGACGGGGAGGCGTGGGCCAATCCGCCGTCCATCGGGTGCGATGAACCTAGTGATACAACGTACGGGAGCATTCTTGTCGGGATCGATGTCCCGGGAACACTTCAGATAGCAGGATACAGCAGCACACGGTTAGTCGGGAATATCAAGGGTGCGGTTTCGATGCACGTCTGGAGTTTCGGCGACGGGACCAGAGTCACCAACTCGGTTGTCGTGGAGCACACATGGGGAGCAGCAGGAACCTACGACGTGATCCTGACGGCATACAACACCGACTGGCCGGACGGGGTGTCTTCCACGCAGCACGTAGACATTGTCTCACGTGAGGATATCTCTATTTTTGTATCGCCGGACGGGAACGATGCAAACGACGGAACAAGCTGGGAAACCGCCAAAGCCACCATTCAGGCGGGAGTCGATGCTCAAAACATTTTCGATGGTTGGGTCATGGTGGGGGCGGGAACCTATCCGTTGTCCAGTACGATATCCGTCTCCAAGCCGATCCGAATTGTTGGGGCGGACGGTCCGGATGCCACCATCGTGGATGGACAACGCAGCGTGCGCTGCTTCAATCTAGGGAATAGTGCCTGTGTTGTCGAAGGGATGACGATCACGAATGGAGGATATAGTAGCGAAGATGGCGGCGGAATCTATTGTTCAGACACAACCCCGGTCGTCACCAACTGTATCATCACCGGGAATTATGCCTCCAACGATGGCGGCGGGATGTACTACGGCACGGCGAACAACTGCATCCTCAGCGGGAATTCGGCATCCTACGGCGGAGGGATGTATGATGGCACGGCGAACAACTGCACCCTCAGCGGGAATTCGGCATCCTACGGCGGTGGGATGTATGGGGGTACCGCGAACCACTGCAGGATCAGCGGGAATTCCGCATCTAGGAGTGGCGGCGGGGTGTATTATGGCACGGCGAACAACTGCATCCTCAGCGGGAATTCGGCCGACGAAGGCGGCGGGATGAGTAGAGGTACGGCGAACAACTGCATTGTTTGGTACAATACGGCGCCTCAAGGGAACGATTTACGTTCCACAACGGTCTATTTCTCGTGTTCACCGGATGCAACCCATGGCGTGAACGGCAACATCACGAAAGCACCGGTTTTTGTCGATGCAGCTAACGGGGATTATCGTTTGGCGGCAGGGTCGCCGTGTATTGATGCGGGGAGCAACGCCTATGTGTCGGGCGATTCCGATCTGGCAGGAAACCCTCGCATTGTCAACGGAATCGTCGATATGGGGGCGTATGAGTTTCAAATGGCGTCGAACACGGATGCCGACAGCGACAGAATGGATGATTCCTGGGAGCAGGAATATTTCGGCGGTCTGGATCGGGATGGAGCAGGAGATTATGATGCAGATGGCCTGCTTGACCTCGCTGAATATATCAGCGGAACCGATCCGACAGATGCAGCGTCAAGTTTTACGGCGACGGTCGGAAGTCCTGACTCCGGCGGATTCGTCGTAGACTGGACATCGGTCGAAGGGCGCACATACAGTCTGTTCTGGAGCCCTTCGCTCGATACCGATTTTGAACTGCTGCAGGATGGGATCGAATGTCCGAAGAACAGCTATACCGACACCGTCCACTCCGCCGAATCCGCGGGCTTCTACCAGATAGAGGTGCGGCTGAAATAGGCTCGATACCGATTTTTTCAACAGAAGGTCGCCAAGTCCACGAAGGGAAAGGGTGATTTGTCCCCGCTATTTAAACAACAGCGGTGCAAAATCGTGGAGCGACTTGCGCCAGGTCTGCCATTCGTGGTCGCTGGGGTAGGACGCAAACTTTATTTCTAGGCCGGCGGCGCGCATTTTTTCAACGGCGGCTTTGGTCGGTTCTATGCGCGGATCATCATCGCCGCAGGAGATAAAGAGCACATCCAATTTTTCATTGAAGCGCTTGGAATCCGACAGCAGGCCGGGCATTTCCTTCTCCGCATCAAATCCGCTGGCTTCCCGAATGCCGCCGAAGAGTCCCGAACTGAAAATACCGACATCGGCAAAAACATCCGTGCTCGACAGTCCAATGTAGAATGCCTGACCTCCGCCCATAGAAAGCCCGCACATCGCCCGCGATTTTCGGTCTTGGATCGCCCGGAAATTTTTCTCCACAAACGGAATGATGGCCTCGGTAAGTTCCGTTTTGTAGGGCTGCATGCCCTGCATATTGTAGCCGCCTCCGCCGATGCCCAGATTGGAATTCGGCATGACCACAATCATCGGCACAGCGTCGCCCTTAGCGATCAGATTATCCATGATGATGCCCGTTTTGCCTTGTTCCGCCCAGCCGCGATGGTCCTCGCCGCCGCCGTGGTGAATATACATTACCGGATATTTTTTATTATTGTCGGTGTTGTAGCCGGGCGGCAGATAAATATTCAACGGACGCCAGCTTTTAGTCTGTTCAGAATAGTACGACGTGGAGAGCGTATAGCCGTGCGGCACATCCTTGATGGTATAGAAATCGCATCCTGCTTCGGGAATCTCAATCGCGCTCGAAACGCGGCTGCATCCGTAGAATGATTCGCTGGCCGGGTCGGAGACATCGACGCCGTCGACCACCAGCGAATAATAGTGAAAGCCCGGAACCTGCGGATCGGTTTTCCCGGTCCATACGCCGTTATCCTCTTTCGTGAGCGTGTAGGTTTTTCCCAGAGAAATCTGTACGCGCTGCGCCTGCGGAGCATTGATCCGGAACACCACACTCAGATCCGGCATAATACGCGGATACCCATTTTGGTTGATATTGGTTTCCGGGGCAATAGACCCTTCAGGAAGCGATGCCTGCGCGCGCGGTCCGAACTGTGCCGCCGACGGGAAAGCCCCGCACAGCGACAAGAGAGTAATCCATAGAATTTTTGCTGTTTTCATGGTGAAAGAGGTATTGAAAAGATCGGTTTTTGTCAAGGGCGCTGCCAAGAAAAGGGTTTAGGACCGCAGATTAACGCTGATGGATACGAATATTTTGGAGATAATATTTGCCGGGTTAATAGTAATCCAGCGATCCGTGGATGGAGCAATAAGGTTCTTCGTCCAAGCTGTTGATTTCGTAGGTTCCGCCGGCAGGACACTGTAGAGCGTCAAATCCGCCCGAAATATATTCATCAAGGTCGGCAGCGGTGGGTTGTGCATTATCCATTTCCCCGTTTTCAATCGCCCACTGCTCCTTCGCAGCCTGAATAATACGGAGATTGTTTTCGCACGTCTTTTCGATGGCATTTGAGCGGGCTGTTTCAAAACTGGGGATTGCAATGGAGGCCATTAGCCCGACGTAGCCAACACCTGCGGTAGCAATGAGTTCGCCCGGATTGGCGGCCATGTTGCTGTATGATCTGGAATAAATTCCGGTCGGCGTTTTCAGCATATATTTACTCCCCTGAATCTCCCGCATATTGCTGAATATCATATTAAACAGGGTGTCCAGTTCTTCCTCGTCAACATTTTCCACGAGCTGGGTCATGGCCGCTTTATACTCCTCCATGAAGCGCGGCGAGAGATAGCTGACGGCGCTGACCTTTGCCGGGGCATCGGCAAACAGCTTTTTATATTCAGGAACGGAGATCAGTCCGTTTTTCTTTTTGCGGCTCTCCAGCGCTTTGGCGATGGTTTCCGGGTTCGTTCCGATCAAAAGATAATCATCGGTCTGCACGAGGGTAGGGGCAAAAGAGAGCGGAAGCGGCATCGGCAGATAGAAGGTGTGAAGTGTGAAACCATCCACCTCGACTTCGGTCAGCGGAGCCTCGGCTTGTTTCAGCTGTGCCAAAATCAGTGCGCTGATCATCGGGTTTTTGGTCTGCAGCCCGATAATGGCGCTGGGTTCAGGAAGCGTCAGCGTTACATCATCATCGATCGGAATGACGCATTTTCTAATATCGGAAAGCTGAATGGAGACAAGGATTTCATTGTCCAGCGATCCAAACAGCTCAGACAGTTTTGCACCAATCATCATTTCCACCATATCGATTTGCTCTTTGAGCATGGCCTGCTGTTCAGACGGAAGGAAATCGGAAGTAACCTCATTAAAGATCTTCCAGATTTCATTCAGGCCCGACGTGGAGTTTTCCACCAGAACGGCGTCAGCTGGAGCATATTGAATTCCCTTGAGAACACGAGGCTCTGAGGCCAGAACGCGCCACAAAAGAGTATCCGCATCCTCCGCACCATAATCCAGCACGCTGATGGTGCGGGTCAGGCCGTTTTCCAAGGGCTTCATACTCATCGCATAGGAATCCACGGAGAGCAGGCCGCTATCATCGATCCCTTTCTTTACCATGCTGGCAATGCTGTCCACCTGTTCTTCCGGCAGTTCCATTTTGGCCATATCGGCGACCAGATCAATGTATTGATTGATCCGCGCCTTCATGGAGGAAGTGTCCATAAAGAGCAGGAAGTTTCCATCCAGATCCAGCTGAGTCAGTTCCGTCCGAACCGGTTGTTGGGTTTGAACGATCTCTACAGGCTTGGGGGCTTCCGCCGTGTTTTGCAGGGGAAGAGATCCGCCCATCAAAAGAACCATCATCAGTGGTAATATGCTCATTTCCATCATCGCTCCTTTCAGGGAATATTTCCCTTTGTTAAAACTCGAGGTGCAACCTCCTGATCCACTTTTTAGAGTTTGTGCTCGATCTCATCTTCTTTGTCAACCGGAAAAGAAATTGAGAAAGACTTCTTTATATTATTCCGCACGGACCATAAAGAGATGTTGCTAACGCGGCTCCTCAGTAGAAAATGACCGCAAAGACGCAAAGACGCGAAGACACGAAGAGAAGAATTCAGCTTTTTTTCTTAGCTTCTTTGCGGTCAATAACATCCTTGTCCGCAGAGTATTAAGCATGGCCGTTTTTGAAACGAAAAATGGATAGAAGTTGAGGTGTAACGAACTAAATACCCCGCAGCTTTCTGCGCAAAATGTAGACGGAAGCATCTTGCTCCGTTGTGTTGAATCGGCGAACCCCCTGAAAATGCTTCTTAAAGCCGCGCTTTATACGCCGTGCAAGGTGGATTTAAACGGTTTCACGAGCGCGTCGATATCGACTTAAACAGCGTCTTTGACGACCAGCTTTTTTGAATGATTCGCTGTGCCGATTTTCTGCACCGGCAGTCCGGCGAAGAGCGTTTTAAATTTCCATCTGCATAGAGTTGGGTTGGAGTAACTCAGTCGAGCGTTTGGCAATATTCAATGTCGGTGTTGTCGAACGTGAGTCGGCCGAGTCGAAGGCGCACTGATTTTTCGCTGCCGGTTGGAGCAATCAGCTCTTCGAGCATTAATTTGCCTTCAAACTCTTCCGGCCAGCCCTTTAATCGCAGTCGTACATGCCGGTTGAGTGCAATGTGGAAGCGCTCTTCGAGCATTCGAACGGCTTCGAGCTGTTCCGATTTAAAATCAAACCATCCCGTTTCTGCCTTGTTCACGGGGAATTCCAGCAGGCGGTCCGCTGAAAAATCAAAATCAAGCTGGTTGGGATCCTTCTTCATTGGAAAGGTCCTCTGAATATAGTGGTTTAAACAGATTTTCAAGATCAGTTTGCTCCCAGCGGGAGAGCGCTTTTCTCTGATCGCCGAGCAGTCCGTCGATCAGCCCCATTTTCTTTTCCTGCATTTCGAGCACGGTTTCCTCGATGGTGCCGGAAGCAATGAGTTTGTAAACAAATACTGGTTTGTTCTGGCCGATTCGATAGGCGCGGTCGGTGGCCTGATTTTCCGCCGCCGGATTCCACCAAGGGTCAAAATGAATGACGGTGTCGGCCGCAGTGAGATTCAGTCCGGTTCCGCCGGCCTTGAGGCTGATCAAAAAGACAGGCACCCGCTCTGCCTGAAACTCGGCGACTGGTGTTTTTCGGTCTTTTGTGCTGCCGGTGATTTTGACGAAATCAATTTGAAGGGTCTTGAGCATGGATTCGATCAGGCGGAGCATGGAAGTGAATTGAGAAAAGATCAGAATTCGGCGACCTTCGGGAATCATTTCCTGCAGGAGTTCGCGCAGCGTGTCGAGTTTGGCGGATTCATTAATGCCTTTGGCGGCCTCCAGCTTAAGCAGTTGAGGATGGCAGCAGACCTGCCGCATCTTTAACAGCGCGTCGAGAACGATAATGTGAGAGCGTTCAAGTCCCTTGTTTTTCACGGCCTGCTGCACTTGTTTTTCGGTGGCGGCGCGGACGGTTTCGTAGAGTTCCTTTTGTGTGGGCGTCAGCTCAATATATCGTACCATTTCTGTTTTTGGAGGGAGTTCCTGGACCACTTCATTTTTAGTTCGGCGCAGGATGAAAGGAGCAATCCGTTGGGCCAGAAGACCACGTATAACGGTATTTCCTTCCTTTTCTATGGGGATGCGGAAATATTTTCGAAAAACACCGTGCGTGCCGAGCAGTCCGGGAATGACAAAGGAGAAGAGCGACCATAGCTCATCAAGATGATTTTCGATCGGTGTGCCTGTGAGTGCAATTCGCTGATGGGCGTTAAAGAGGCGTACGATACGTGCGGCAATCGTTTTGTGATTCCGGATAAATTGTGCTTCATCGAGAATCAGCAGGTGAAATCGATGTTTCAGCAGTTCCTCGCCGTCGCGCGCCAGCAGGGGATAGGAGGTGATGATCAGATCATACTGCGCAAAGTGTTCGAAATGGTCAGCTCGACCCGATCCGTGCGAGACATGAACACGGAGCGACGGGGCAAATTTTGCGGCTTCCGCCTCCCAGTTATACAATACACTCGTCGGTGCGGTAATCAGGCACGGGGCATCCATTCGTCCACTCCCTTTTTCCACGAGAATATGTGCCAGCGCCTGAATCGTTTTTCCCAAGCCCATATCATCGGCCAGCACGGCTCCGAATCCGGCGCTGCGCAAAAGCTGGAGCCAGTTGAGGCCTTCGTGCTGATAATTCCGCAGGTCGGCTTTCAGCGTGCGCGGTTTTCGCACCTTCGGCGCATTAGTGATTTGGGCCAGTTCTGCGGCGGCAGATTTTAGATTTTCCGGCAACCGGGCTTGGAACTCTTTCATCTCGGGGAGACGCGCCAATTCCATTGCGCGTACCCATGGCAGTTCCAGTGCCAGACCATTTTCGGTCAGCGCATCTTTGTTGAGCAGTTCCAGCAGGACGGCGGTCAGTAACTCAATCCGCTCTTGTGGAACGGCCACTTTGCGTCCGTCTTCGAGTTCCAGATAATGGTTCGTTTGACAGCCTTGGAGGCGGGCCAAAAGGAAGGGGAGAATGTTGATGCGTCGATCCGACAGTATAAAGCCGACCTGCGCCGAAAAACGCCCCTCAGCACCTTCTTCCAAGTCAATGTACCAGCTCTCCGGTGATTGGACAGAGAGTTGGAATGCAGGTTCCAGCTCTGTCTTCCAGCCCTGCGCTTCCAGCAGCGGCAGAGTCAGCTCAATAAACAGCAGCCATTCCGTGTCGGAGGCCATGGTTTTCCAGGAACTGCGCGGGTCGGAGGAATCGATCCAGTGATAGACGGATGTGAGCTTGCGCAGTTGAGGAATATTGAGTGGTTCGAGCAGTTGCGCTTCTTTGGTTCGATCCCTCCGAATCTTTGCATTGCCGCTGTCGATCAACTCTTCCGGGGCGGCGAATGGAATGCGAACGTTTTCATAATCAAACTGCACACACAGGCCATGCACTGGTTCGGTTGTTCCGGTATAAAAATAGTTCTTCTTAAACCGATCGGGCGGCAACGACCACAGGGAGAGTACCCCGATGGGAATTCCCTGTCTTTCAGTTTGAGTTTCCAAAGAAAAGTCAGTCGGCGAGGGCATCGATTTTTTCTTTTAGGTCTCCCAAGAAATTGTCATAGGCGTCGGCATCCGGCGCGGTGCGGCGTCCTTCTTCCGCACAGGCCATCGCGCTCTGTTTCGCGTCGGGACCGCCTTCCAGTAAAATGGAGCGGATCAGGTTGAACCGAGCGATCAGATTATTCGGGTTGAGAGACAGCGCCTTGCTCAGATCAACGCGGGCCTGTGAAACGTGATCCTGTTCGAGGCGCATAATTCCTCTTGCGGAAAGGAGGTCACCATGGAGCGTTGGCGATAGTCCTGAAAATTTTTCCAGCATCCAGCATACGGCGGCATCGGCTTCTGATAGTGCCGCCGAGTTGTCCACGTAATGCTGATAGATCAGTCTGCAAAAATCACTTATCCATTCATGCAGCGGGGTACATCCTATGAAGAGCCGCTTGTGTTCAACGGCTTTCAATGTAACGGTTCCGTTGCCCAGCAGGGGGCGAAGTTGTTCTGCGCAGTGAATCCAGCAGGCTAGTTGCTGAAGCGAATCACCATACTCTTCTGCAAACAAGTAGCCCGCCAGCATAAAGTCGCTTGCGTGCTGGTCTTTCGTTGCGATCAGGTTTTCCTGATAACTGATTCTGGAAAAACGCGCTCGGACAGCCGTGCTGTCACTGCAACACTTTTTGAATTTTTTTCCGCTTCCGCAAGGGCATCGTTCGTTGGAGCCGATGTTGTCGGAGGGAACAATGCTGAACTCGTCAAACTCTTCAATGATTTCCAAGAGTTCATCCGCTGTGTTCAGCATTTTTTTAAAGGAAAACCACTCATCCTCCCATTGATTATCCAGAATCCATTCCCGAATGGAAAGCAGTTCATCCTCGGCGTTAATGGGTTCGTCCAAATCGAAGCATTTATCCGTGGAATTTATTCCTGCCAGAATAATTTCGATAAATTTGAGGCGTTTGTCGTCTGGAGACCAAGATGTTGTTTCCGTGTCGACGATCTCTTTCAGTTCATCGGGCATAATCAGCGCAGCAGCATGCGCGAGAGCAGCGAACGGAGATTTTTCGCTTTTCTCTCGAAAATTGCTTTTCAGTTCGGCCGCGAACCATTGTTTTTGATCGTCCGGCTGCCAATGTTCATTTGAGCGTTTGTTTGCCAGTGCATAAATCACGGTGCTAATCGTACTTTCAGAACGTAATTTCTCGCAGTAGTAACCCTTCAACTGCTCTAACGTGGCGCAGGCGTTCAGAATACGGCCCATTTGGTGAGTCGGAAGAAATCCGGTTACAGGCATTAACTCGTCGTCTTGAGGGATGTCCAGAATCTCCATAAGGAGGGGGAGCACCCGTTGTTCTTTCAGCTCGGCGCAGAGCAGGATTCCAACAAAAAAGAGAATCGGCGGAACTTCAGTTATGCCGAAAGAAACTTTTCCGGCGGATTCAATTTCTTGCTTCAGAATCGGGAAGGCCTCGTCCCAATGCTCTCGAAGAAGCTGAAGCGGGGCTGAAATATCCGCATTGTCCCAACAGAATTGGGACAATGTGTTGTGAATGGATTCCAACGTATTCATGCATTACGTCCTATACGCCGTGTAAGGTGGACTTAAACGGTTTCGCCAGCGCGTCGATATCGACCTCAACGGTGTCTTTGACGACGAGCTTTTTGGAATCGTTCGCGGTGCCTATTTTCTGCACCGGCAGTCCGGCAAAGAGCGCTTCAAACGCAGCGGCTTTTTCGGGCGCAACGGAGACGATAAACCGGCCGTTTGATTCGGAGAACAACTGCGTGGCCGCATCAAATTCTCCAACGACCGAAAGGTCCACATCCGCGCCGAGCTGCCCGCCAATGCACATGAGCGCCAGCGACACGGCCAGTCCGCCCTTGCTCGGTGTGGTGGCCGATTTCAGCAGTTCGGCATCGGTTGCTTTATTCATAGCCGCGTAAATTTTCAGTGCGGTTTTTCCGTCTACGGTTGGTACGTTTCCGCCATAGTTTTCCGGTACGCCCTGCGCTTCGGCCAACATGCGGTAATAAGCGGAGGCGCCCAGCTCATCCTTCGTTTCGCCGATCACATAAATCACATCGCCGGCGTTTTTGAGCGGCATGGTGACCGCTTTGGAGACGTCGTCGATCTGTCCCAGCGAGGAGATCAGCAGCGTCGGCGGAATCGAGATTTTCTTGCCGCCGCGCGTGGAGTCGTTTTTGCACGAATCCTTGCCGGAAACCGCCGGAACCTTGTAGAGCGTGGTGTAGTCGTACAGCGCCTTGTTGGAGCGGACCAGCTGCGCCATCTTGTACGCGCCATCCGGCGTCTTTTCCGACTCGACCGGATCCGGCCAGCAAAAGTTGTCGAGAATGGCGATGCGGTCCAAGGCGCCGCCGACCGCGATGATGCGCCGGACGGCCTCGTCGATCACCGATGCCGTCATGTGGTAGGTATCGATGTCCGAAAACCACGGATTGATTCCCTCGGCAAGCACCACGCCGCGATCGCTCTCGTAGTCGATGCGCATGATCGTTGCATCCGACGGCACGTTGGAGTCCACGCCGACATAGGGCTTGACCACGCTCAACCCCTTGA
>CAYOBH010000085.1:0-10913 GCA_964402125.1 uncultured Verrucomicrobiota bacterium | reverse complement strand
AGCCCATCTATGCGAAAATGAATATGTCAATGAATTAACAGGACGACACACTAGGTTACCTAGGCCAACCCTCTCTATTTCTCGGCTCACCATTGGAAGGTGGCGCGGACATATCGGGCCTGAAAGGCATTCCTCCCATTCCCGATGGCTGCTGAGGCCAACCCTCTCTATTTCTTGGCTCGTCATTGGAAGGTGGCGCGGACATATCGGGCCTGAAAGGCATTCCCATTGCCCCTTGATTATGCTGCTGAAAAAGAGTCACCGCTTCTTCCATGAAGCGATCGTATTTTTCTCTACCAAGTATTTTTTCTACCGCTCGTCTATTCTGAGCCAATATTCTCAGCTGTTCCGCCTGCGCATCCGCTATTTCACAGATGACCTTTTCCAATTCGCCACCTTTTTCCAGCTCGCCTTCTGTCGCGCCTTCTTCCAATAATTTTTGAAATTTGTTACGAGCAATATTTAGACGTGTTGCATTTTCGTTCATTTTCTGCATGTACGAAACCTGCAATTTTGCAACTTCTTCAAACTGCTCCTCTGTGATGCCTATTTTATTGAGCGTCCACTCAAAAAGTCTTATATTTCTTTGCCCAAATCTGCGTCCTTGATCCGGCTCAGATTCCGAACGCGCAGTCTCAGCATTCTTGTTGTCAGCTGCCGGTGGCGTCGGCCCACTCGTATTATCATTACTTTTGTTCTGTGCCATGAGCGGAACGGCCAGAGCGATAATAGCCAAGGCTATAATGTGCTTTTTCATGTTCTTCCCTCCTTAACTTGCCCGCCGAGTGTATAACGAATCCTCCGCTCCTCTATTGCTCAATAAAACCCCTTCTTTTTTCTATCAAAATCTCTACCCTCTTTTTAGGTTTTCCTCCAAATTGGTCGGTAATAAGGTTGAGTTGACCACAGATCTGGCGGTTTGGAGTCGCGGGTCTTATGGACAACTCTCCGTAAACGGCATGCTTGGCCTAAATTGCAAAGTGCGGATGGACGAGGTGAAGCGGCTCAAAAAAGAGGGTCGCAGAGAAGCGCCTTCGAATTTCGAAGCTACAGAGCTGTTTCACACAATGGGAGCGTTTCCGGAGCCAGTATAGGCCCACTCATTCTGTGGATGAGACTATAAACGGGCATATTCAGGGCCTGTTAACGGGTTAAGTCCAAGCACAACTCATTATCAATTTATATTTTATGGATCGGTCCAAGGCGATCTCCTTTTTTGAGTGCTAACCAAATTCAACTTGAATCAACCTCATGTTGTGGTGTTCATGATTCGAACAACTACATTTTGTGGTGTTGATTTTTTTACGAGGTAAATTTCACTAATCCCTTGAGCTGAGGAGCTCCTTTTTCTACCCTGCGTTTCATCAGTTCAAACAGGGAATTATCTGCCTGTTAATAAGTTGTCGATAAGTGGAAAATTTCTGTTAGCGGAAAGTTTTGGGGAATAAATGGGTGGGTTAAACTCAATAATCTGGAAAGATGCCTGTAGTCAGCTCAAAGGTATTCTTTCAGGCGATATCTATGAACGATGGATCGCTGTTATCCAATGCGTTGGTGAGTCCGAAGACAGCCTAAACCTTGCTGTGGCAAATGATTTTTATAAAGTTTGGTTAGAAGAAAATTATCTTCCCATAATCCGAAAAGCCGTTTTTGTGGTGAGCGGTAGGGAAATGAACATCTCTCTCAGCGTCGATTCCAGTTGTTTTGAAGTTTCAGAACAGGAACCGGATCAGGAAAAGAAGTCTGTTATTTCAATTTCCTCCATTCCACGTAAACCATTTTCACATAACCTTAATCCGAACTACACCTTTGATTCCTTTGTGGTGGGAGCATCTAATCAATTTGCACATGCAGCAGCTCTTGCAGCAGCGACTTCTCCTTCGCGTACCTACAATCCGCTTTTTATTTACGGCGGCGTTGGGTTGGGAAAGACTCATCTCATGCAGTCGATCGGAAATTATGTTGCATCAAAAAAGCAGAAAGCAAGGATTTGCTATACCACCTGCGAAGCCTTCACCAACGAATATATTGATGCCATTCAGAACAACAATGTGTCCGCGTTCAGAAAAAAATATCGCAAAATTGATATGCTGCTCATTGATGATATTCAGTTTTTGGATGGAAAAGCAGGCTTACAGGAAGAATTTTTTCATACATTTAATGCACTTTTCGAAAATCATAAGCAGGTTATTTTGACATCCGACCGTACACCCAGTGAAATGGCTGGTTTAGCGCCTCGCCTTATTTCTCGCTTCGAATGGGGTTTGGTTACGGAATTAGGTAAACCTGATGCTGAAACCCGCTCTGCTATTTTGCGTAAAAAAGCCGAACTGCTCAACATGAATATAGAGTACACGCTACTCGATTATCTCGCAGAGCGAGTTTCCTCAAATATTCGAAGTTTGGAAGGTGCTCTGATCCGCGTTGCAACGTTTATATCGCTCACCAATCAGCATGTTAGCGTGCAGAAAATCGATGAACTTCTTCATGATCTGCTGGATAAGGAGGCCAAGGCCATTATTAATGTTGAAACCATCCAACGCACGGTTGCAGAGCATTTTGATCTGCGCATGTCGGATTTGATCGGAAATAAACGTTCAAAGGATATTGTCTGGCCGCGCCAGATTGCAATGCACCTTTCACGTACGATGACTTCACATTCTTTCCCTGCTATTGGCGAAGCATTTAATCGTAATCACGCGACAATCCTTTACGCACACGACCAGGTGTCCCAGCGCGCAAAAGAGGATCGAGGACTACAGCAGACCATTTCCATTCTAAAAGATAAGGTCACTAAAAACTGCGCGAAGACCGCTCAGTAAACTCCTTTCACTTCCTTTAGAACCGCCTTTATATGGCGGTTAGTTATATCCGCTCTCCGTAAAAGGTTCTTCCACCCATGGTTTGACACCGCCAAACGCTTTTACATAATCATCGGCTACCTGTTGATAATTTCGGTAAAAACCTGTGAGTAATCAGTGAATAGATATAATAACTCGGCTTTATCAACAGAGGGGGTAGGTTATTAACTGGTTATTCATAGACAGCCCTCTGTTTTTAAATTTTTCGGGATGACTGGCTTACAAATAAAAGGTAGCTTTCATTGTGGTTATCGACAGACATATAATAATAGTGGATTTATAAATAGGATATATCTATATAACAGGAGGCTTGTTAATGAAGTTCAGCATCGAGAAGGATCAAATTCTGGAGGCACTGCAAAAAGTACAGTCCATTGTTGGACAACGTGCCGCCCTTCCCATTCTTTCCAATGTTCTGCTCGAGGCGGAAAGCGGAAAGTTAACTCTTACTACCACAGATACCGAAGTCAGTGTGCGAACCAGTATTGATGCTGACATTATAAGAGAGGGTTCCACTACGCTGCCTGCGCGTCGCTTTTTTAGTATCTGCCGGGATCTGCCCAGTCACTCGGTTGAAATAGATGTGAACAATAGGGATGTGGCCGAGATTGTTTCCGGTTCCTACAGCTGTAAGCTCGAGGGATTAGCGCACGATGATTTTCCTCCCATTGCTTCATTTGAAGAAAATTCCTCCTATAAGATCAAACAGGGGGTACTCAAAGATGCCCTTCAAAAAACTTCTTACGCAGCTTCTACCGATCAATCTCGGGCTATTCTGACGGGTACCTTAATGTCTTTCAGAGACAACAAGCTGACCGTGGTGTGTACGGATGGTCGGCGTCTTGCGCTGGTTGAGCAGGAAATTGATCTGTGCGGCTCAATCGAAACAGATGTTGTCGTGCCGATTAAAACGGTGAATGAGCTCATTAAAACATTGAATGATGCGGGAGAAGCGGTGGTTCGTATTTCTTCTTCGCAGATGGCAGTGGAATTCGATAACAGTCTTATCATTTCTAAACTGATCGATGGAACCTACCCCAACTATCGTCAAGTCATTCCCTCCCAATGTGAGGAACGGATTGCTATTGATCGTGAAGTTCTTCAGAGCGCCATTCGTCGCGTATCGCTCATGCTCGATGATCAAGCCGCCTCGGTGTTGGTGAAAATTACAGAAAACTGTATGGAACTGATAACCTCTTCTCAGGAGATCGGGGAATCGCATGAAAACGTGCCGGTGAAATATTCCGGTAAGGATATTACTATTGCTTTTAATCCCACCTTCTTCAGTGCTCCGCTAAAGCATCTTGAAAGCGACGAAATCTTTCTGGAGCTGTCTGATGAACTGAGTCCGGGCGTAATTAAGGCCAATATCCCGTTCCTCTATGTCATCATGCCGATTCGCGTAGGCTAGCTCGCAAGAGAGTCGTTTTTAAAAAATATGACCTCTCAAACATGACCGTTTAAAAGGGGAAAAATGGTTGCCGAACTAGGACTCGAACCTAGACTAAGCGGGTCAGAGCCGCTTGTGCTGCCATTACACCATTCGGCAGATGAGTGAGGGAAGGTAGCTCGTTCCCTTGGACCAATCAAGAAGCTTTCATAAAAAAAATGTCATCCTCCGCTCCAAAGAAAAAAGTTCAACTCCTCGGCGTTGGTTTTGATGCCGAAGACGGCCATATCCGCATCACTCAGGCTGAAAAATACAATGTGCTGATGGGTTCCCACGAAAGTCATGAATTCATGGTTCAGTTGATCGAAAAGATTGAGAGGGAAGTTGAGAAAAGAGGATTGGTGCTTGATGAACTATCCCCCGATCAGTTGACCGAAATTACAGAAAGCGTGTTGCTTTATTAAACACGCTGACATTTAAGGCCTTCAGCGGTGGCGTGAAGGGCGCGGAGGGAGACGATTTGTTTTCTGAGTGAGTCGGTGGTGCTGAATTGAACAGGGACATAGTGTTCTGAATAGCCCGCTGCGGTTCCGTTTTTAACCCGCTCTACAAGAACGGTGATTTTTTTGTCTAGAAAGCTTCGGTGATATTCAAGGGCCAAGGCTTCTCCGAGTTGATACAGCCGCGCGCTACGCTCAGTGGCGACCGCCCCGTCGATTTGATTGGGCATTTTTGATGCGGGTGTGTTGGGTCGCGGGGAGTAGGTGAAGATGTGCATTTTGGAGAAACCGACGGTGCGGCAGAACTCGTAACATTCTGAAAAGTGCGCATCGGTCTCGCCGGGAAAGCCAACAATGATATCGGTGGTGAAAGCAGGATGGTTGAGGGCAGCACGGGCGCGCTGAACGGCATCAAAATATTCCGCGGCGGTATAGCCGCGCCGCATGGCGCTCAGCGTCGCGTCGGAACCGGACTGGAGCGAGAGGTGCAGGTGCGGCATCATATTAGGTGCGGCCGCCCAAACCTCCAGCAATTCATCAGTGAGTTCGCCCGGATGCAAGCTGGAGAGTCGAATGCGACCTATGTTGGGAACATCGATGAGCCGACGCAGAAGCTCAGCGAGGGAGGTTCCTGTTTTTCGACCGTATAGGCCTACGCTTACGCCGGTTACGACAATTTCGCGATAGCCGGATTGAGTGAAAGCTTTGGCCTCGGCCACGGCGTTTTCGATGGTTTTATCGCGGGGGGCTTTGCGCAGTTGGGGAATGATGCAGTAGGAACAGCCGATATCGCAGCCATCCTGTACTTTAAGAAATGCGCGGGTTTGATCGCCGAAGCGGGAGAGGATGAAGGTGTCGGTTTCAATATTGCGTTCGACGGCGTTGGGCAGATTGAGCAAGTCGAGGCACTCCGCCAGCCGTTCAAGCCAATCGGGACCGGCGGGAATGCGGTAGAGCGGGGACTGATCGAGTTGTGTAAGAGCGTCGGAGGCAGCGCAGCCGGTAACAATAATACGAGCAAGAGGATTGCTGCGCTGCATACGACGGATGGTTTGGCGCGATTTTTGGGTGGCGGCGGAGGTGACACCGCAGGTGTGAATGATCATCAGGTCTGCTTCGGCGGTCGAGGCGGCTTTTGTAAGTCCGCAGCGTTCGAGAAGCTGCTCAATCTGCTGCGCGTCGTATTGATTGACCTTGCAGCCGAGAACACTCACTCGGTAGGTTGTCGCACTATTTTTCATGGTTCCTCTCAAAAATGAGATTTTTTTTAGGGATTATTTAGAGGTTCAGGAAATTGGAATCAAGCGCGGGTTTGTTTTGTCTGTTAAATCCGAAATCTTACTGATTGCGAAAATCCTAAGCCCAAATTCCTAAACCCGAAACAATCCACAAAACTCAAACTCGAAACGGCTTCGTTTCACTCATTTTTGGAATTGAGCCGCATTGAAATTTATAATTTGGTTCGGATTTCGAGTTTAGAAATTCGAATTTTTCCTGATCAGTAAAATCGGGATAACACACCGTTGATCATTTTTTTTGTTGTTGTTGGCGGGGGAACTGCTTATGAAGGGGACGGATGAAAGTCTCTTTTTGGTAACCATATGATAAAAAGGCGAAAAAAACAGGGTGTGACGGTGGTTGAGGCGCTGTTGTCCGTATCGATTGTTGCGGTGGCGGTAACGGGCGCGGCCAAGCTCGTCGTTGCAACTCGACAGTTGGCCGATGCAGCGACCGACAGGCATAAGGCAGCGCAGCTGATTCGTAACCAGATTGAGCGGATGGATATGTTGAGCTTTGATGATCTTGATACGTGGGCAGTGAACCAAGTGGTGGATGAAAACGGAACGCCGAATTTGGACGGGCGTTTTCGCCTGACCACAACAGTAACGTCTAACCAAATTAATTTAAAGCAGGTGGTGATTCAAGTGGATACACAGAGTCGCAAGACCCTTAAATTTGGATCGTCCGGCCAAGAGATTACGATGTTTATATCGGATATAGAATGAGAAAGAGGGATGGATTTACTTTAGTGGAAGCCTCGGTCGCGATGTCGATCTTTGTGATCGGCATAGCGATGATTCTTGGTGGATATATGTATCTACAGAAAAACAGTCAGGAACAGTTAATTCAAGATGAGCTGGAGATGGACCTCAATATGGCGGTCCAGCGCCTACAGGCGGAAATGCGTCTGAGCTCTCTCCACAAAATGACCTATTATCCGGCTTCTTCCCGGAGATACACCGCCGTGAGTTTTCCCCTGTTGAACCAAGACGGCGAATGGGGTCGGACCGTGATTTATCATACTTATGGCGAGGGAGATGAACAGCGACTGCTTCGTACGGAATTTGATAGTTTTCTGCCGAGCCTAGCAGACCGTCAGACTCAGCTCGCCACGGTGGTTAGGGACGGGAACGGGAGCAACGCGGAGAATGGCGCCAATGCTAAGACCACAACGCTTTTTCAACACGTACTTGATTGGTCGATTATTCCTCAGGCAATTTCATATAATGGGTACAGTGATAGTGTGCAAAGAGACCTTCAAGCCAGTTTGGGGTTTGGAATTGTCGATCCAGGAGAAAATACGATAACATTTACAGTGACGGGTAAAGATGATCGGAGCGGCGGGTACAAAATCGGTTTAGACACATTAAGGGCCTCCGCCTCTCGACTGCTGTGGGAGGCAGAAGACCAAAGCGTAAGCGGATCGCTTGAGCCGACTGTTGTTGATGGTGAACTTTGGAGCGGATATAATCAACTTTTGTTTAATGCGACGACGACGGGACAGACCTTCACCATCTCTTTCTATAATGATGGCTGGCTGGACACTAACTTTGATTCGCGCGGAAATATAAAGTCCAATGTAACCGTGGGTCTTCAGGAAACCAGTTATGATCATGATCGTCGGGATCTGGTGCTGCATTTGGATGGCGACACAATTAACTGGAGGGCAAGCTCACAAACTGGCGATGAAATTGGAATTGGCATCGGTTCAGGAGTTGATTTTAAGGGAGCCGCACTCCGGACCATCATTCGCGAATCGTCAATGGGAAAATTGCGTTATGCAGACCAGTGCCGTGTTGCTTTTTCGGCGGGGTCAAATGATTTGCATATCGTTGAGGCGCATATTGATGAAGTGATTGATAGTGATGATGTGGTTCCTGACACCGTTGGGAATTCTGCGCAGATTCTTTTTTATTCTGGGTCAAAGTCGTGTGTGATTCCTGAAGGGACAACAGTTTGGTCTGACGATTTGGATTTTCCGATCAAGTATGATAAATCGTATGCCGTTACGTTTTTGGTTGCGAATAATGAGGATTGTAAGCCAAAGAGTTGGGAGGACCAAAACGGGGTAACGGGAACGTATGTAATTGAAAATACATTATCAAATACGGTATCTTCTGTCGATTTGGTTTTGGCCAATTGGAGTGCGCGCGCTGAAGTTAAACCGTTGAATGAAACCGTTGCGGTAGAGATGCTGTATATGCCTTCCATCGGGACCTATGTTTCTCCGGTGGTGGATACACAAATGGAAAGCCCGGAGTATAATAAAATTGATTGGACGGCGGATTGTCCTGACGAAACCTCAGTGAGCATCAAGGTTCGTTCGGGAAGTGATCCAGAAATGAGTGATGCTCCGGCGTGGTCTGAGGTATTACCAGAGGCATCTTCGGGAGCTCCATCCTTGATTTCGAAGCGGTTCGTTCAGTATCAAGCGGTTTTATCATCGGATGGATTCGATGAGCCAAAATTACGGGATGTAACGCTGGAATGGCTTGGAGAGACAAAAATGGTGGAAGTGGGCGGAATATTTGTGAATGGACCCGACTATGGGCAATTTGAAGTCACGGTTGACGGTCAACCGTTGACCTCGCCGTTGCGGGTCTCACTGGTTGTAAGAGAGGAAATTCGGACCATGAATAACAAAACCAAAACCGTTGAGGCGACGGAAGGGTTTGAGCTGGCTCCGAGAAATACGGGGAAATGAAATGAAAAAGATAAATAAATCAAAAGATGCGTTTGTATTGTTGATTGCGCTGGCTTTTATCAGCCTGCTGGCGTTGGGATCGACGTTTCTGCTGAAAGTAAGCTCTCAAAAGGCGTACACCGAATTGCGTCGGACCTACACCGAAATGGCCCGCATTATTGCGGAGTCCGGAGTGCATATTTCGGTTGCGGCTATTCAACGGAATTTTGATAATTTTGCGGACTATCTTAATGGTGATTCGGTCCAAGTCGGCGAAGGAACGGCCACGATCATAATTGAAGAGTCCGGGGATGCATCAGTTAGTAGTACAAATGTAAGATACTATGACCTGACTTCAACCGCGGCGTATGGAAATCAGACGGCAACCGTGAAAGTCCTTCTTCGTCGAACAAGTGAGTCTACCGATGATCCTACCGATGATCCTGAACTGAAACTCCTTTGCGAAGGACCAGTCTACTGTGGGGGGAACCTAGATTTGAGAAATAGTGCCGTGATTAGGGTTGGTGCTGGCTCGGTTTATGTCGGCGAAACTTTATTTTTGAAAAATAAGGCATCTCTGCTTGGAAGATCTGTTACGTATACCTGTAAAACCTTAGAGAATAATAAAGGAACAATAGAGCCAACTAAAGTTCCTTACGAGGCGAAGGAAATTACGTTGGACATGGATTATATGGATAAAAATATTAAAAGTATTGCGGAAATAATTTCAACGACTATGAAAATAAGTGCGCAAGGGGATATCCACAACACAAACAAAGTCCTTTGGGTTGACGGGGCCGTTACAATCGATGCTGATATTATAGGGTGTATAATAGCAACAGGAAACATAACGATAATGAATGGACACTCCATTACTAGTCCTACTGGATACCCTGCCCTGGTAAGTACGAAGGGTGACATTGAATTTAAGCATGGTGCTTCTGTTACTGGACTTATGTATGCATCCGGAAACATTGTTTTTAAAAACAGTTCGGGTATAAGCGGAGCAGTTATTTGTGGTGGAGATATTATTATGCACAACAGTGGATTCATTCAAGGAGGATCTTATCCATACGACAAAAAAGGAGGAAATTTTATAAAGTGGAAAACCGATGCGGTGGGCGAACCTCCTGAAGGTAGCAGTACATCCAGCGTAGTTGAAGAAGTTGAAGTCGTTCGATGGTTTAAATAGCTGAGATCTTTTTGAATGATGAAAGTCCGCCTGTACGATTCTGGTTCGGGCGGGCTTTTTTTGGTCCTTTGAGGGAGCGGAACGATCCCTGATCTCCGGAAGATGAGGTCGTGTTGATTTGAAAAACGTGTATGGGAGACGAGGTGTGAAACAGGAAGATGTATTAAAGTTGTTCGAGGAGACCGGCGCACTGCTGAACGGTCATTTTGAGCTGCGGTCGGGACTGCACAGTAATCGATTTTTTCAGTGTGCGTTGCTGCTGCAGTATCCTCGGATTGCGGGCCAGTTGTGTGAAGCGCTGGTGGAAAAGATGAAGCAGGAGCTTCAGGACCTGGAAGTGGATACGGTCATCGCGCCGGCAATGGGCGGCATTACGATGGGTCACGATGTGGCACGGGCACTGGGCGTTCGCTTTATTTTTGTGGAAAAAGAAAACAACGCGCTGAAGCTGCGCCGCTTTAAAATTAGAGAAGGCGAACGCTTTGTGGTGGCCGAAGATGTTGTGACCCGAGGCGGACGCGTTCAGGAGACGATCGACATTGTAAAGGAAAACGGCGGTGTGGTGAGCGCCATCGGGATTTTAGTCAACCGCAGTGGAGGAAAGGCTAAATTTGATGTTCCGCTCGTGAGTCTGCTGGATATTGAGCCGGTCACGTACGATCCCTCGGATTGTCCGCTGTGTCGCGCTGGGCTGGAGTTGGTTCATCCGGGCAGCAAATAAACCTCCCGGCTGCAAGCAGCGGGGTATCTTATTTGTAGGGCTTATTTGTAGGGCGGGAACGGCTGGAAGCCTTCCCGCCGCGGCTGGAAGGTCTGCGACCATTCCAGCCCTACAATTTTTCGTAGCCTCGGCTGGAAGGTCTGATACCAAATTAACCTGAATAGAATTGTAACCACGAAATACACCAAATACACGAACGTCGGTAATGCAGTAATTCTCTTTTCGTGTGGTTCGGTGCGTCAGGATAAGTCGGAATTGTCTATTCATCTGAAAGGAGATGAACTT
>CAYOBH010000084.1:0-10924 GCA_964402125.1 uncultured Verrucomicrobiota bacterium | reverse complement strand
ATTCTCAAAATCCTTTTTCCCTACATGCATTGAATTGATTGGGAAGACATACAAGGCACAAAGGGCACGAAGGGAGTTCGGCGGTGCAAAGGGGATGGAACCGCAGATTAACGCGGATGGACACGAATGGTAGAAGATATTTTTTGAATCCATGTTGATGTTTGACAACGAATAATAATTATTCTGTCCTAAATTATTCTGTCGAATCTCTCAAAACGCAGGTGTTTGGTTTAGAATAGGATGCTTATGGAAGGCGTTGGGTGATGGAGTTTTTGTGAAAATATCGGCATTGTTTTGATTGATCGTTCTTTTTGCGTTTCTATGTCTCCAAAAGGGCGCTCGGCGAATTATCCGTCGGGGCGAGGAAAAGCAAAAGAGGTTGGGTCGTGGTAACAAAAAAAAGATAGGGAATCCGGCGGACCGACGCCGTACCTAAGGAGATATTAAGTGAAGACACCGTTGAGTTTGTTAATTTTCATAATCTCACTATTTTTCGTGCTAATCTCAGATGCTGCAATACTATCAGGTTTTAGAACGAATATTTCTTTCAGAGTATCGGCTGATCGTGTTGCAGTGACGTGGAGCGAATCTCTTGAAGTAAGAAATGATGGTCTCTCCTTCAGAACAAATTCTTTGACACACGGATGGATTCAGACAAAACAAATTCCAGTCGGTCTTGCATGGCGTCCTCCTATCGGATCTGCAGTTACTGTGAAAATAGATGGCAATTTTCCCATAGATTTTGACGCGGGTAGTCGAGCGCTCTCCGTATTCATAAGATATGGATGCGATGGTATTCATTGGTCAACATGGATTCCCATGACATATGGATACGGAGCCATTGGCGTCAATCCACTCCCTTCTCCTACAGGAAATATGACAGAGACCAATGCCCCGATATTTACGGCACAATTGCGGATTCCAAGGATACAACAAGAGCGTTACCTGCAACGAATGGATGATTGGCGTAACACTGACCCCGAATGGTGTAGCGATCAAGATGCGTATTCGCGTTGGTTGCTTGAAAAAGACCCTTTCTTCTTTCGTGATAATCTTGCTGTTCTTGGGTACGTCCAAGTTAGACTGGAACTCGATGGTTTATATCTGGGACAAGTAGTGATTCGATCTGTGAACGTATCGGGACAATGGGGTATAGGTGGTGTTCACGAAGTCCCAAAAAGTGGCGAATATCCACTATCACATGAACAACAGTGGAATCTATTTCAACACGAATTAGAAGATAAGAATCCCAATCAGTTCTAGATACGATGGAGCCCGGCAGTTAGTGACTTAAGGTCCAGATGAGTGAATAAAAAACACGTTTTTCATGCGGCTGCTTCCATAAGTTGTTGGGCGGCTTGGCCGACTGGACGTGGACTAGCCGGTAGGAAAACGGGAACATTTGCGTGAAATTACTAGATTGCGGGACGGATAACCTATATCCGGACAAGACGATAATCGGTACACGACAGCATGGAGACATAATCATGGAGTATCGACATGGTTAAGGGATTTCTACTTGGGGTATCGACGGGAATGTACTGTTTCATAACATGCATGCCGGTGATGATCCCTCTGTTGCTCAGGGAGAACCGGGGCGTGAGGGGCAGTGTGCTATTCACGTTTCTTTTCTGTCTTGTCCTGATACAGGTTTTCACTTTGGAAAGGAAAAGGCGGCACTCCCGCAATCTCGTGAAAATCCGTCAATTACGTTTTTATTTATTGGCTCGGAAGTAGCGGATGAGCGCGTTGGTGGAGCTGTCGTGCGCCGGCGCGGTGTCGGATTCCAGCTCGGGAAGAATGGCTTTGGCCAAAATTTTTCCGAGTTCCACGCCCCACTGGTCGAAGGAATAGATCTCCCAAATGATGCCCTGCACAAAAATTTTGTGTTCATAGAGAGCAACCAGTTGACCGAGCACGGACGGCGTCAGTTTTTCGGCCATTATGGTATTGGTTGGGCGGTTTCCTTCAAAGGTTTTGTGCGGGATCAGCTCCGCCGGGACGCCTTCGGCTTCGAGGGCCTCTTTGGTTTTGCCGAACGCCAGCGCCTCGGTCTGCGCAAAGAAGTTGGCCATCAGTTTGACATGGTGGTCGCCGATGGGATTGTGCGATTTGCAGAAGCCGATAAAGTCGCACGGGATGAGTTTGGTGCCTTGGTGAATCAACTGATAGAACGCGTGCTGCCCGTTGGTTCCGGGCTCGCCCCAGATGATCGGCCCGGTCTGCCACTCCACCTTTTCGCCGGAGCGGGTGATATATTTCCCGTTCGATTCCATATCGCCCTGCTGAAAGTAGGCCGCAAAGCGGGAGAGATATTGATCGTACGGCAAAATGGCCTGCGATTGAGCACCGAAAAAGTTGTTATACCAAATGCCCAGCAGCGCCAGAATCACCGGCATATTTTCGGCAAACGGCGCCGTGCGGAAATGCATATCCATTTTGTGATAGCCGGCCAGCAGCTCGCGATAATTCTCCGGACCGATCGCGATCATCACCGGCAGACCGATGGCGGAGGTGAGTGAATAACGCCCGCCGACCCAGTCCCAGAATTCAAACATGTTGGCGGTATCGATCCCGAATTCGGAGACCGCCCCCGCGTTGGTGGAGAGCGCTACAAAATGTTTAGCGATCGCTGCTTCATCCTTCAGGGCATTGAGGCACCAAGCCCGCGCGGTGTGCGCATTGGTCATGGTTTCCTGCGTGGTGAAGGTTTTGGAAGCGACAATAAAGAGCGTCTCCTCGGCATGGAGATTGCGCAGCGCCTCGGCGATGTGTGTGCCGTCGACATTGGAAACGAAGAGGATATTAAGGTCGCGCTGTGAATAGGGTTTAAGCGCTTCATAGGCCATGACCGGGCCGAGGTCGGAACCGCCGATACCGATATTGACGACATTTTTGATTCGCTTCCCGCTGTAGCCCTTCCAGTCGCCGGAGCGGACTTTATCGGAAAACGCGGCCATTTGATCGAGCACCGCATGCACTGCGGGAACCACATTTTCGCCGTCGACCTCAATCACGGCATCCTTCGGCGAACGCAGCGCTACGTGGAGTACTGCGCGGTTTTCGGTGGCATTAATCTTTTTGCCGGAAAACATCGATTCAATCCATTTTTCCAGCTCCGCGGATTCCGCCAATTTAACGAGCAGGTTCAGCGTTTCAGCAGAAATACGGTTTTTGGAATAGTCGAGCAGCAGATCTTCAGCCTTTAAGGAAAACCGCTCCGCGCGGCCGGCACCCGCAAAGAGATCCCGTAAATGCTGCTCCTTCATTTGTGCATAATGCGCTTCCAGTGCCTTCCATTCTGAACGTTCCGTTAACTTGGTGGTCATATTTATCGCTCCGGTTGATCAAAACTGAGTGCCTGAAAATACAAGGATCGAAAACAGGGTTAAATACAATAATGCGTGGAATCTACTCATCAAAGCGGCTTGTTTTGAGCGCAGAGGAACGATATGTTCATGCATCTAAATTATAAATGGAACTTTTTTATGAGGATTAAGCCACTTCTTCTGACCCTGTCGCTGCTTACCATCCCTATGCTGGGAAGCTGTGATGCTACCGACGCTGGGCTCGACACCCAAAGAATCACGCGCTCGGTGGCGTATTCCCTCCCGCTGCTTCACTTGAAACAGCTCCCGCTCGATCAGAACATCTCAACCGATGCCTTCTCCCTCTTTATCAATTCGCTCGATTCGTCGCACTGTTACTTTCTGCAGTCCGACATTGACGAGTTTAAGAAGGAGGTACCCGGCCTCGCCGCTCAGCTCCGCCGAGGCGACATTACATTTGCTCAGAAGGTATTTGATGTCCTGATGAAGCGGATTGAAAGCCGAATGGCTTTCATCGAAACCCAGCTTGAAAAGGGCTTTGATACCAGCATTGAAGAAACTTTTCTCTGGGACCGAGAAGAGGCACCGTGGCCCAAGGACGAAGCCGAGTGGAATGACTTATGGCGCAAGCGCCTGAAAAATGAATATGTCTCGCGGCTGGTTTCACAGCAGGTTTACGACGAAGAGGAGGTTGCAGAATCCTCCACCAATACCGTTGAGTCCGTCGAAATCGATACGGCAGATCTGGACGATGAAGAGAATCTCTCTCCGGAAGAGTTCATCCGCGAACGGTACAAGCAGTTTAAAATGACCATGGACACGTTCGATGATGAGATGCTGCTCCAGAGCTATCTCACCTCCTTCACCCAGGTTTATGACCCGCACAGCGACTACATGTCGCCTAGCAGCGTTGAAGATTTTGATATCAATATGTCGCTCTCGCTCGTCGGCATCGGTGCCATGCTGCGTGCAGAAGACGGCATGGCCGAAGTCACCCAGCTCGTCCCCGGCGGCCCGGCCGAACGCGACGGACGCCTTCAGGAGGGCGACAAGATTATTGCGGTCGGAGAAGAAAACCAAGAGCCGGTAAGCATTCTCCACTGGCCGCTCTACAAAGCCGTTCGCCTCATCCGCGGAGAGATTAACACCAAGGTGATCCTCGTGGTGATTCCCGCTTCCGATCGCTCGGGTACGCGGACGAAGACGATTGATATTATGCGCGACGAGGTCAAACTGGAAGAGCAGGCGGCCAAGGGCGAGGTCAAAGAATTCAAAAAGGACGAAAACACCGTTCGCAAATTCGGCATTATCAACCTGCCCGATTTCTATGCCGACTTTGAAGCGGCCAGCAAAAACGACGCCGATGCGCGCAGAGCCTCGACCGATCTGCGGCGCATTATCAACGAACAGCTGGAAGAAAACATTGACGGACTCATCCTCGACCTGCGCAATAACGGCGGCGGATCGCTGGTGGAATCCATCGAATGCGCTGGATTGTTTATCCCGTCCGGCCCGATCGTACAGATCAAGGAAAACAGCGGCATTCAGGTGCTCCCCGATGCCGACCCCACGGTCGAATACGACGGCCCGATGATTGTCCTCGTCAACCGCCTCAGCGCCTCGGCCTCGGAAATTCTGGCGGCGGCTCTGCAGGACTACAAACGCGCGATTATTGTGGGCGACGAAAAAACGCACGGCAAAGGCACCGTACAGACGCTGCTGTCGCTCGGCGACCGCCGGGGCTCCATCAAACTGACCACCGCCGGCTTTTACCGCATCAACGGCGGCTCCACACAGCTTAAAGGGGTAACGCCGGACATTATCATTCCCGACTACCTCGATGTCATGGGACTGGGCGAAGAAGAGCTTGAACACGCCCTGCCGTGGGATACCATTCGCCCGGCGATGTACCGCACACAAAAGGGCCTCGCCGAGTTCCTGCCCAGACTGGCCGAGCGGTCGCGCGAACGCCTCGAGCAAAACGAGGAATTCAAGGCCATGATGGAGAGCCGCGCACTTCTCAAAGAGCGTTACGACACCAAAACGGTCTCCCTTTCATTGGAAACTCGGTTGGCAGAAGCCCAAAAGAGCAAAGAACTGGATGAGATTCAGGAGGAAGCCATCCTTAAAGCCTCCGGCGAAGATTCCGAAGAAGGCAATGACCTCGTGCTTCAGGAAGCCATGCACATCCTTTCCGACCTGATCGATCTCAGAAGTGTTAAACCGGCCGAGATCCTTACCGCAATCCAAGAAGCGATTTAACGTCTCGATGAAGCCGGCAATGGATTGAAGCCGATCCCTCCGATTTACAGGTACTCATTGTCCACACCCCCTCCGACAACATTTGGTTCAACACCCCCGTCACGCTCGTGCGCTGGAATGCGATGAAGGCCAGCGACTGAAATTGCGCACAAGGGGCGGGTATGTAGTTCTTCAGCCTTCGGGCTGTTTGAAAAATACACCATGGGACACGCTGAAGCGTGAACTACAAACGGATTGTCGTGGGCGGGCATCCCTGCTTCTCGGCTCATAGAGCCGACTTTACACCGTTGTGGGGCATTCCTGCCTGCCTTGCTTCTCGAAACCGTATCACGGGCGTCTCGCCTTCCTTGCTGAAACCGTACCGCGGGCATCCTGCCTGCCTTGTTTGTCGTATCGCAGGCATCCTGCCTGCCTTGTCATGTCTCAGACGCCACGTCCCCATCGCGTAAAGAAGTTCGAGCTTGTATATTATCGGGAACTGTTTTGACTTTCTATTCCTTTTGCGTTTCTGTGATTGCAAAAGAGCGCTTGGCGGATCGGCCGCCCGAACGAGCGGGTAGAAAAACGGGAGCATTTACATGAAATTACGAGATTTGGGATGGGTTCCTTTTTCAGTGAATATGGTTAACTCAAAATGAAGGGAATATCAGCTATGAGAAACTTATTGATTGTTGTTACGTTACTATCGTCAATGTCGGTTTTGGCTCAAACAACGTTAGAATCGTCTGCCCTAAGCTCCCAAGCTGGGGCATCTGAACTTTGGAAGCAGATGGCCGACTATGGTTTAATTACGCAAGATCAATATAGCTATGTTCAACAATTCGGGCGTCTTCCAAGCGGCACAGTTGTGGAAAATTCGCCAGTTGCTCTTGAAAAACAGAAAGATTGGAACGCCTTAGCTGCGGAAAAGGTTATTTCGGTAGAAGAATTGGCCTATGTGTTATTCAATGGCTCTATGCCAAGAATGACAGAACAGGAATCCAAAGCTTTCGAGGAGCTTGCGCCCATTTACCAGCCAGACCGATCAAAACGAATTGGGTATGACATACGCCGGAAACACCAAAAAGTTGAAATGATCCGAATGAAGCATCGTGAACGATCACGATGGACGAAGCGTCGAGAAGAGGCTGTTGAAAAAGCAAAACGCGCAGGCCTTCCGATTCGCATTGAAGAAAACGGGCAGATTTCTGAGCTTTACGCATGGGAACATGATCGCCCACTCTATCTAACTACCCATAATCGTATTTCGGCAGATACAATTTCTGTTAATGAAGTTCGTCCGGGAGGAAGTGAACCGTTTTCACTTACTGGATCCAACGTTACTGTCGCCGTCTGGGACGGAGGAAACGCGGTAAGTAATCATGTTGAATTTACCCACGGACGGGTTTGGTGGGGCAACGACATGTCCAATACGGCAGTCGTGGCTTCCCACTCAACCGGAGTGGCTGGTACCATTGTTGCGGCTGGCATCGATACAAATGCTCAAGGTATGGCTTATGCAGCCCAAGTCGAATCTTACGATTGGAATTACAACCTTGCAGAAATGGCAAATTGCGCTGCGAGCAATACTAACATTCAGATTTCTAATCACTCGTATGGAGCACAAGCTGGATGGGATACCAAAAACTGGTATTACAATGAAGACAATGGACATTGGCTTCGTATCTGGTGGGGGGATACGCGCTTGAGTGAAGATGAAGATTATATATTCGGATGGTATCAATCTGATTCCGAAGCTTTGGATAATTTTTGTTACGAGGCACCCTATCATCTCCCTGTATATTCAGCAGGAAATGATCGAGGAGATTTCAATACTGGCTTTTATGCTCCAGAACATGCTGTTCCAAACTACGTCCAAGAAAAATGGGAGATATCAACACGCGTACGTGCCAACGATGGCTTACCTGAAGGATATGACTGTGTGACACCATATGGCGTTGCAAAAAATGTTCTAACGGTAGGGGCTGTACAGGACCTGCCCGGTGGCTACACCAACGGAGCAAACGTTTTGCTTGATCCATACAGCGGAACGGGACCAACAGATGATGGCCGTATAAAACCCGATGTAGTCGCAAACGGTCAGCAGCTACACACGACATATGGAACTACCACCACCAGCTATGACGACGTCAGCGGAACCAGTTTTTCAGCTCCTTCGGTTTCGGGGTCGCTGGCGCTCGTACAGGAATTGTACGAGCGGATTCACGGAACAGATGACCCGTTGCTAGCTTCCTCGCTGAAAGGAATTGCTATTCATACAGCGAATGACATCGGTTTGGCTGGTCCTGACTATACGTTCGGATGGGGATTGTTCAGTACTCCTGTTTCTGCGTGGTCAGTCACAAACAATGCATCGTGGGACTCTCTGCCGTTTATTAAGGAGGTTGCCCTGCAAGACGGTGAGATGATTGAGTTTGATGTGTCGGTCTCGACGAATGAACCTTTAAAGGTGACCATTGTGTGGACTGACCCGGAAGGACCAGTTCAACCTTGGGCATTGGACCCAACCAATCGGGTATTGATTAATGACCTCGACTTGCGTGTCATTGATTCCAGCGGAAACACCAATTATCCATGGGTTTTAGACTTCACCAACCCTTCCATTGCAGCAAGCACAGGCGATAATGTGCTCGATAATGTGGAGCAGGTAACTTTCATGCCGTTATCGAACTCGGTTTGTACTGTGCAGGTAACGCACAAAGGAAGCCTACGCAATAATGTTCAGGATGTGTCGATTTTGCTTAGCGGTAACACAGCGACCAATGCTCCCGATTTTGTGATTCATGAACATATTAGCAACAGTCTCGCGGAGCTTGAATGGCCGGGCGTTGTTGGCGGACGCTACCGGATCGAATCTACAGGGGATTTAACCAGCACCAATGACTGGAGCGCAGAGCAAACGGTTACTGCTCCCAAAGAAATGCTGGACTGGACTGATACAGCCTCGACCAATCGGAATGTCCGCTTCTATCGGATTAAGAGAGAGCGATGAAGCGGTTAAAGCACATCATAGGTGCTGTTGCACTTTTTACGGTAGCACCAACTCTCTATGCAGATATTGTTTGGTCGGGAAACCAAGCTTTCCATCTCTCATATTTTCTTGTGGGAGATGATCCGCCAACCGAACCTCCGCCAGAAGGTGAGTATCTTCCCTTCATGGGTTTAGATCTAAACAATGACGGAATAGACGATTTCCAGCTGGGCGATGATCTAAATGATGTCAATCCTTTGTGGCTTTATGCTGAAGGTTTTGGAAATAATAAACACACAGGAAACTGGATCGGTGAATTCGGTGGTGTAATCGATGAGTCCACTGACTGGACTGGCGGAGAGTACCTGCTGGTCAGCTGGATGCTCTTGCTTAATGACGGACAGGCTGGTGTTGGCCCATGGGCAGGTGAGACCGGTTATATGGGTGTACAATTCGAGGCGGATGATGGAACGCATTTTGGCTGGGTTAACATGACTGTTTATTCAGAACACCCCGGTATGACTATTCATGGCTGGGCTTATGAATCTGTACCTGGTGAAGGTATTATTGCAGGAGCCATTCCTGAGCCATCCAGTGGAATACTGACTGTAATTGGAGCTCTGTCTGTGTGGTTTTTGCGTAAAAAGAACCGTCGCTAAATTTTTTGGTAGTCTATATCATCCGTCACTGCAACAATGCGTTGTTTGATGCCATCCTTTTTTCCCGAGGTCGCGCTCTATTCTTTCCGTCTCATCCATAGAATCGGTGGGTTGATTCCTGCTCTGCAATCCCTCCATCATGAAAAAGGGCGGTGCACCAGAGTGAGTGCAAGCGATTTTAAATAAAGGTTCGGGGCAGGGTTACCGCGAAAAGGTTCTTTCAAAATCCGGGATGCGAAGAGTAATAAAGGGTGAGATTGGGCGATTGACGACAAAGGCGGAATCTGTCTCGCCACAGCTGCCCAAAAATGTATGATGGAACTCCACATCGGAAAAGGAACTTAATCGATGATTCGAACCTTACTTTTATTGACGGCCGCAACCCTGCTCTCGGGATTCTTCTGAGTTTTCGTTTTCATCTGGCGTAGAACGTACTACCCTTAAAACCATACACATACGGAAAGGAGCATGTGCGATGAAGAAGTGGATGCTGGTGACGATCGTGATGGCGGCAGTCGCGTCTATGGCGATTGCGGGTGGCGACAAGAACCGTGGAGACAAGGGGCAGGGAGAGGTCCACCAAGTCGTAGGCCCGTAATCCATTCCTCCGGAGGCCTTGCCCGTTTCACGCAGCGTCATCAACGAAAACAAGTTATTGACAGTCCCACATAGAAGGACTGAGATCAGGGACTCAATGCTCAACGGTCTTTTTATTCATGGCGAATTCTCCGATTTACGCTGTACACCTTCGACATATCCTCCTTCCAAGCGCCCCCGCATAGCGGAGGTGCTACGGGTCATCCCAACCGCCGGAAGAGGATGCTGAGGATCGCGACGAACAGGGCGGAAAAGATGAAGAGGTGGCGGGCGGGCAGATAGCGGCGCACCGCTCCATCACGGTTCATAATCTTTTCCTCGTTGTATGCCGGCAGCGCAGCAAGCTTTGAAGGCATCTGGGAGGAGAGCCCATATTCATCGGGATAATCCTTCCGCCAGCCGACGGTTCGCATTGCGCCGGAGGCTTTGTCGAGCAGATGAATGGAGCAGTTCCGCATTTCATCCATCGGCAAAAACGCTTCATAGCGCCCCAGGCCGGTCTGCACCAGTTCCAGCTTACTCTCCCCTCCGAATTCAAAGACGCCTGCAGAATCCCAATCGACGTCATTGATGGGTTTGAGCGCACTGTCGCGCCGCTCAACCAGCAGACGAATCCCGTTGGGTTCCATTACGGTGCGTGCCGAAATTCCGGTACCGCGGTCCTTGCGGATACAACGCCGCAGCACCTGCGCCCAGAAGGTGCCGAAGCCGTCCCACTCCACCCATTCGCCGGCCCACAGGTCGGACGCATCGGAGGTAAAGGCCATGCCGGTGCCGAGGCCGTACTGCCCCGAGGCCAGCAGCGGATCACCGGAGTCGGTCGTCAGATGAATCAGTGCTGAGCTTTTGACCCTGGTCATGACATAGCCGCGCAGGACCGGACCCTGATCCAACTCGACGCTCTCCAGAAAGCCGAGCGTATTGACGGCCACCGGGATGAAGGGATCTTCTTTGATCGCCGAGCGAGAAACCTCCATGGTTTCCTTCGTAAAGATCTGCGGAACCGTGCTGGGATCTTCCGTTTCATAGTAACGTCCCTGGCCGATCTGGGCAATACGTTCGAGCAGCTCCTTGGCGGCTCCGCTGCCCAGGGCCACCGTTGAAAC
>CAYOBH010000083.1:0-11029 GCA_964402125.1 uncultured Verrucomicrobiota bacterium | reverse complement strand
ATCCCGCCGCCGATGTCCGCCGTATTCCCGCTGAGGATGCAGTGGTTCGCCGTGCCTCCCGACATCCCACCTCCGGCAGAAGCCGTATTCCCGCTGATCGTGCAGTGGTTCGCCGTTCCTACCGCCATCCCGCCGCCTGAGTCGGCCAAATTCCCGCTGAGGATGCAGTGGTTCGCCGTGCCGTTCATCATCCCGCCGCCGGAAAAGGAGGCCGAATTCCCGCTGAGGATGCAGTGGTTCGCCGTTCCATACCACATCCCGCCGCCATACTTAGCCGAATTGCCACTGATGGTGCAGTTGGTGACCACCGGGGTCGTGTCATCGCAATAGATCCCACCGCCTTTGCCTGAGGAGTATCCATTGGTGATCGTCAACCCCTCAATCACACAGGCTGTGTTTCCCAGATTAAAACAGCGCACGCTGCCCTGCCCATCGACGATGGTGGTTTCCGGACCGTTCATGCTCTGAATGGTGACCTGCTTTTCCACCAGAATTTCTGCGTTCAGCAGATAATGCCCGTTGGTCACAAGGATCGTATCCCCCGTCGCAGCAGCATTCACCGCAGCCTGAATATTGGTCGAAGCGGAGGCCCAGCTGTTAAACGGTGCAGCCGGAGCGGTACTGTTCAAATCCACATAGAGCGTCGCTCCGAAAAGACGTTCACAGAAAACAATCCCCCAAAAAAACAATCCCAGCTTTTTCATTGCTTCCCCCTTATTATTCTATGCCAAACCAAACCGCAAAACTCCCACTACATTTGCACCTCTACACAAAAATCACTTATCCGTCAACCACTCTCTTTTATTATTTTATATCACTTTTATATATTACAATTTTAGTCATCCTGATTATTCTCATATAAGTCAATTTTCTCCCCGGGCGACGCGAATCCCTGCTTCTTTAGGTCTCGTTTTCGAGGTCATCAAATTATAAGCGAGTTTGGTCGCAATTATTTTTCCCGTGCGCACGTCCTATTGGTTTGTCTGCGCGCACTGGAATGAAAGAAAAAAATTGTTCACCAGTAAGACATTGCTGCCAGAGGGGGCAGTTTTGTTCAGCACAGATCAACAGGGACCTCGGGAAGATCCAATAAAAACAGGGAGAAGAATAATGAATAAATTATTTGCGCCCGGCATGATTGCGTGTGCACTGCTAGCAACCACCACCGCATTCGGCCAGGAAGAGAAGAAGGAAGAAAAAAAACCGATTGAAGTCAAAAGCCTGAAAGAAGCCTACAAAGGGACCTATTTGATTGGTACCGCTCAGGACTTTCCGCGTGGTTTTTCGGAAGCCGAGCTGGCCAATGCCATATTCCATTATGATATTGTTACGCCTGAAAACTGCATGAAGCCCCAGCCGACTCATCCGTCGGAAGATACCTACAACTTCACCACTCCTGACGCGCTGGTAGAGTGGGCGACCCAAAACGGTCTCAAGGTATGGGGACACACTCTGCTATGGCATTCGCAGACCGGCCAATGGTTCTTCCAAGCTACAAATGCCGCACCTGCTACCGCG
This sequence comes from uncultured Verrucomicrobiota bacterium, assembly GCA_964402125.1. GTDB lineage: Bacteria > Verrucomicrobiota > Kiritimatiellia > Kiritimatiellales > Pontiellaceae > Pontiella. The sequence goes on along the minus strand of CAYOBH010000083.1, from coordinate 9,511 downwards.
ACAACTGCCGCACCTGCGGGTGCTCCGGGCGAACGTCCTGCTCGGGGTGAACGTCCTGCTGGTGCTGCTGCTGGCGCTCCTGCCGGTGCTCCTGCCGGCGCTCCTGCTGGCGCTCCAGGCGAACGTCCTGCTCGTGTTCGGGGTGAACGTCCTGCTGGTGCTGCTGCTGGCGCTCCTGCTGCCGGTGCTCCTGCTGGCGCTCCGGGCGAACGTCCTGCTCGGGGTGAACGTCCTGCCGGTGCTCCTGCCGGCGCTCCTGCCGGTGCTCCTGCGGGTGCTCCTGCTGGTTTCGGCGGTGGCGGTTTCGGCGGCGGTGGCGGATTTGGCGGTGGCGGATTTGGTGGTGGCGGTTTTGGCGGTGGCAATGCCGGCCCGCAAGCCAGCAAGGAAGTCATCCTTGCTCGTTTGGAAAAACACATCAAGACCGTGGTCGGCCGTTACAAAGGCAAGATTATCGGTTGGGACGTGGCCAACGAATCGATCGCAGACAATGGGGATTGGACGACCGAAAACCTGCGGAAATCCAGCTGGTATACGGCTGTTGGACCCGAAGTGTTGACCCTCGCGTTTAAATGGGCGCACGAAGCCGATCCGGATGCCAAGCTCTACTACAACGACTACAACATTGAGCAGGGTGCAACCAAGAACACCGGCAAACATGCCGCCTCCTTGATCCTGCTCAAACGCCTTATGGCCGAAGGTGCACCGATCACCGGTGTTGGTATTCAGGGCCATTGGCATCTCGACACCAACCTCGAAGATGTTGATAAAGCGATCGAAAACTACGGGAAGCTCGGCCTCAAGGTCAGCATCACCGAGCTGGACGTGACTTCCACCGGCGACAATAGCGGTGCCTTTAACGTCAATGGCGGCAGCGGCGGCATTCCTCCTGAAAACTATGAAAAGCAGGCCGAAGTTTACAAGAAGCTGTTTGAAATCTTCAATAAGCACTCGGACGTTATCGAACGCGTTACCTTCTGGGGTATTTCCGACACCCGCTCTTGGCGTCGTGGACAGGATGCATTGCTCTTCACCGGGGATCTGGAACCCAAACCGGCATTTAAAGCCGTTCTGGATGCAGCTCCGAAGAAGAATTAGTCGTTGCGAAACCTAGCGACAATGAAAAAGGGCGCGGAATCCGCGCCCTTTTTTTATGGCTCTTCCGCCAAAAATCGGCAGGTAAAAAAGTCGAGTTGATCACAGATCCGGCGAATTTTTATCGCGCACCGTAACGGCAGTGCTCCATTTGGTTGTAAAAATGTTCCATAACGCGCAGATAAAGCAGCCTATCGAGATGGAGGTCTTCGACGCCCGCATCAATGTTCGGATTGTCGTTGATTTCAATGACAGAGAAGCTGTTCCCCTTCTGCTTGATGTCGACACCGTAGAGCCCGTTCCCGATTAAGCCGCAGGCCTTCACCGCCAGCTTAATTGCGGCGGAGGGCGCCTGCTCCACGGCCAGTGTTTCAAATTTGCCGGTGCGTGAAGAACTGGGAGCGGAATGATTATAAATCTGCCAATGGCCGGCCGACATATAATATTTACAGGCAAACAGCGCATGCTTGCCGAGCACTCCAATCCGCCAGTCAAAGTCGGTATACATAAACTCCTGCGCCAGCACCAAGACCGATGACTGAAACAGTTCTTTCGTTCGCGCCTTCAGCTCTTCCATTGAGGCGGCTTTATGCACCCCGCGCGAGAACGAGCCATCGGGAATTTTCAGCACCAGCGGAAATCCAAGAAGATCGGCGGCGCGCTCGAGCATGGCAGGCTTATCGCGATAAAGAATTTCCGTGCGTGGTGTCGCCAGCTCATTTTCCCGCAGCAGCTCGGCCAGATACACCTTATTGGCGCATTTTAGAATGGAATTGGGATCGTCAATTACAGGCATATGTGCAAATTCCGCCTTCTGCGCAAACTGGTAGGTGTGATGATCCACCGACGTGGTTTCACGAATGAAAAGCGCGTCATATTCCGTCAGCCGCAGATAATCCTCCTTCCCGATCAGCTCCACATCAATTCCAATCTGACGGCCCGCCTGCACAAAGTTTTCAAGCGCCTTTCGATTACTCGGCGGAAGTGCTTCCTCTGGATCGGTTAACACAGCAAGGTCATATGAAAACAGCTTTTTTCGACGCGGCTTCCGCCACACTTTTCGGCTGTAATTGTCCAGCGCCGACGCAAACTCATCCTGCTCCGCCTCGCTCAGCTGATAGATCGAGAGCGGCGTGACCGACTCGATCAGCCAGGTTTTATCGACCTGTTTAAAGGCCATATTGAGAATCGGGCAGGGGAACAATTCAAAAAGCTGCCGAGCCAACCCCTGCAGCTCTTCGATCGCCGTTGTTCCGAAATAGGCACGAAACTCATACGCGGCAAGCTCCCCGTGGCCCACATGCACCTTTTTGCTTTTCACCGCCTTTTCCAACAGCGATAGCCCGAGCGTATACATCCGCCGTTCGCTCAGATCGTTAATGGTCCGGACCGAAGGAATCACCCGATCGCCCCGCGCCTCCGCCAGCAGCGAGCAGTAGTACCCCTTCCCCAGATATTTATAGTCCCGACACAAATTAATCACCCGCAAGGGCCTCGTGGGCGCAGGATCCGCTGCCAGATATTCCTCCGCCGTAATCAGATTTTCGCCGGGATAATACGGCGTCCAATCCTCCAATCGATCAACCACAATAAAAGGTGTAGACATAAAATCAGACAAGCTCCCTTCGCATAACAAAAGCGTGTGCACCGTCCTCGTAATAGCCCGGCATCACAGCGGTGTCCACAAAGCCGAGACGTTTGTACAATTCAATCGCCGATACATTTTCCATTCGAACCTCCAGCCGCATCCGCACGCATTTTCGGCGGCGGGCTTCCTGCTCCGCGCGGTCCATTAAACGCCGCCCGATTCCGTGCCCGCGTTCCGACTCCAGGACGGCCAGCGAATAGACCCGTGCCGTCTGAGAAGTCCTCCGAAACAGGGTAACCATGCTGCCGACCAGCGCACCGCTTCGATAGGCTGCCGCACAATATGCGCTCGGTGCACACAGCAGACGCCGCAGATTGCGGCGGCTGATTCGATCCGACTGAAAACAGGCGGCCTCCAATGAAAGTAGATCGTCCGTTCGACTCAGACCGACACGGCGGACCACCACGTCGGAATATTCATTCAAGCTCATTCAGCTCCCGAGTTAATCTATGTCGCCGCTATATAGCGTCAGCTCTCCCGACTGTATACACAAATTTAGCTCAATTCGCATGACGGGAAACAAATTCTATGAAACATTCCCGTTTAGTGCGCGATCAATCAGGAGACCGTTATGTTAAAATCGAAGAATCACCCCATGTTGCGTGAACGATTTTTGAGCTATACATGGATCGTTGTTGCGCTTCTCGCGCTGGTTTCGCTGCTGGGATTGGCCGGGCGACTGCACTGGACACTGGATCTCTTTTCTCACTTTCGCGTGCAGTATGCTCAGCTTGCACTGATCGGCGCAGGGATCTGCTTATGGGTGCACTTCAATAAGGCCGTACTGGGATTCCTTGCCGTATTTCTGCTCAACTATGCCTTTATCTTTCCGCTCTACCTGAGCACGCCGGACGCCCCCACTCAAAAGCCGCACCGCGCGATGCTGATGAACATTAACGCCAACAACGGCAATACCCAACAGGTGCTGGATGCGGTCGAACAATTTTCCCCGGATCTGCTTTTGCTCGAAGAGGTTACCCCGAAATGGATCGAAGAACTCCGCCCGCTCAACGAACTCTTTCCCTACCGAATCGAACAACCGCAGACCGACTGCTTTGGAATCATGCTCCTCAGCAAATATCCGCTGACCGAGGGCGTCGTCGTTGAAATCGGCGACGGCGGTGTGCCGTCGATTATTGCCGATGTTAACTTCCCCGACGGTACCATTACGCTGGTCGGAACGCACCCGCTTCCGCCCATTGGCAGCGCCTATTCCGCTCACCGAAACCACCAACTCGAAGAGCTGGCCGCCGTCGCAAAAAATCAGCGCAAACCGGTTTTGGTCATGGGCGATCTCAATACCACACCTTGGTCGCCCCACTTCCGAAAACTGTTGCGCGACTCCGGCCTGCGCGACAGCACAAAGGGGTTTGGCTTTCAACCCACATGGCGAGGCTCCATTCCGCTTCTAAAAATCCCGATCGATCACATGCTCTATTCCAGCGGCATTCGCGTCCGGAACCGAGTCGTTGGACCCAAGGTCGGCTCCGATCATCTGCCGGTGGTTCTGGACTTTGAAATTCAATGATCCTGCGCTGGTATCCGTTATCGGGACCCACTAGACTTCCCGCATTTATCAGGAGAAGTTTTCATGAATGATCCCATTATATTACTGGCGGTTGCCGCAGCATGGATTGGTTTTCTGCACACGTTAATAGGGCCGGACCACTATCTGCCGTTCATTGCAATGGGAAAGGCGCGCAACTGGTCGATGCCCCGCACCATGCTCATCACCTTCCTCTGCGGATTGGGCCACGTACTCAGCTCTGTTGTGCTGGGGCTGATCGGCGTCGCCTTCGGACTGGCGCTCGGCAAACTCGAAGCGTTTGAAGCCTTTCGCGGTAATCTGGCCGCTCAGGCGCTGATTATTTTCGGGTTCACCTACTGCGTTTGGGGCATTCACCGCGTCGTGCGCAATAAGCCGCACGGGCACGACCATCCGCAAACGCATCAGCACAATATTACACCGTGGGTACTCTTCACCATTTTTGTACTCGGTCCCTGCGAGCCGCTCATCCCGCTCGTCATGTATCCCGCCGCCCAGCACAGCTTCAGCGGCGTACTGCTGGTGGCCGGAATCTTTGCACTGGCCACCATCGGCACCATGATGAGCGTTGTCCTCATCTCCTCATGGGGACTCAACTTCGTTCGGGTCCGTCCGCTCGAGCGCTACAGCCACGCGCTTGCCGGGGCCTCCATCTGCGCCTCCGGCTTAGCCATCCAGTTTTTAGGGCTGTAAAGTTTCCTCACGAGAAATCAAAAGGCCTAATATTTCCAATCTTCATGTCGGACAGGTAATCGATTCAGCTGCTGTCGATGAAAACGCCACTTAGGAATGAATTGATCCATAAGTGCGACAAAACGTCTGTTGTGCGAAGCCTCCAGCAGATGAGCCATTTCATGCACCAGAATGTATTCCAAACATTCGGGCGGCTTTTTCGCTAATTCGGTGTTGATACGAATGCGTTTGGTTTTTGGAGTGCAACTTCCCCATATCGTCTTCAGCTTCCGGACGGTATAGCCCTCTACCGTCACACCCATAATTTTTTCCCACTTGCGGATGAGGTCGGGTAAAACCTCTTTCAATCGTTCACGATACCATGCTTCAACCATTTCCTGCCTCTTGGCGGCATCTGCGCCCGGCCGAACCGTTAAGACCATTTTATTGTGTTCGAGACAAACAGACGGAAGAGACGGTTGCTCAACAAGCTTGAGCAGGTACCGTTTCCCCCAGACGTAATGACTTTCGCGGTCAATGAATTCGCGAGGCGTTTCGCGTTCCTGTTCCTGTTGATTCTGCTGGTGCTTCTTAATCCATGCCAGCTTAGAGAGCGCAAAGACGCGAATGGTATCCAACTCCATCCGTTCCGGGGCAGATATGCGCACCGCACCCGTAGGAGGATAAACGCTCAAATGGACATTTTTGATCTTCTTGCGGATCACGTCCACCTTTATGTCGCCAAGCTCGATTTGCGATGCCATCAATATTCCTTCTGCGCCTTGATGATCTGGAAAACGCGCTCTACTTCGTCCTGATCGCGGAGGATTTTGAACAGCTCGCCTTTGATCATATTTTCCTTGGGCACATGGCCCCGGAAATCATCGGGCTTGACGCGGCGGACGGCTTCGTCAATCTGCTTGGCCAGCAACAAAGCACTGGCTGTTGCGTCGGCTTCATATTGCTCATCTGCGTCTTCTTCAGGGATCATTCCTTGATATCCTTCTGGAACCAGATTGTTGTACAGCGCCCGTAAAGCGGGGCTCGTCTTCAACTCTTCGGGCACATCGTCGCCATGTCCGGCCTCCAGTCGCTTGGCCAGTTCCGCAATCCGTTTCAGGTATTCCTCATACTCAATGGCTTTGGCTTTGCGCTGTGCAATAATTTCATCCAGCAGTACTGACATCTTTTCGTAAAACGCGGGGTCGTTCAGGTGTTCCTTGACGATCTTGCTCCGGACATTGTTTTCGATGGTTTCCTGCACCGCCTGCCTATTACCCGTCAACCCACCAAGTCGACTGGCAATGGCCTCGCCGATGCCCGTCTTCACGATCAGCTCAACCAGCGACAGATTATCGAAGTCCGAGATTTTACGCGGCTCGTCGGCTTCTATGTAGGTATCAATCAGATGCCGCATGTCGGCTTCGTAGGCTTTGAGGTCGAGCGTTTCCCCGCTGGCGTTGCGGATGGTATCGCGAATCGCTACATAGTCCTTTACCTGTTCCCTGATGCGGCCAGACTCGGCAGCGCTATATCCGGCAGCGTCCATATCATCCGACAGATTGGCATACGCACGAACCAGCGACGCCACCGATTTATAGAGGGCCACTCGTTGCGGCTCATGTTCTTCAAGCTCTTCAGGAATCTCGGTATTGCCGCAAAAATAATGGATATACTCCAGTTCGCTCTTGGGCGGCTCCACGGGTTCGCACAACAACACGATCGCTTCGATGGCATTATCCAGCCTTTCCCGACAACCCATCAAGCGGTCCTTGAGCAAGATTTCCGGCTCGGCTCCCCCGGCGGTATGATCCAGCTCGGACGTATAGACGGCAATCGCGTTTTCCACCTTCTTGAACAGGTCTTTGTAGTCCACAATATAGCCAAAATCCTTATCTTCGCCGTCCAGTCGATTAGTTCGGCAGATCGCTTGGAACAGCCCGTGATCCTCCATGGACTTGTCGATATAGAGATAGGTGCAGGAGGGCGCGTCAAACCCGGTCAGGAGTTTGTCGACCACCACCAGCAGTTTCATGTTGGCGGGTTCCTTGATAAAGAGCGACTTCGCATTCTCTTCGTAGGATTCCGTCTTGCTCATGTTGGGTTTGGCATCGACGTCCTTCAGCAGTTCGGTATAGGTGTTGTAGATAAACTGCTTTTCGCTTTCGGTGTTTGCGCCCGTTTCCTCCTTCGACACATCCCCGGCATTCGGATTATAGGAAGTGACCACCGCGCACCGGCCCTTTAGCGGAGTCTTCTGCAACAGGGTGTAATACTTGCAGGCTTCGTAGATGCTGGATGCCACAAGGATCGCATTGCCGCGTTCGCCGGATAGCCGGGGTTTCACGCTGAAATCAAAAACAACATCGCTCACCACCCGATCCATACGGGAGCGGGAACTCAGCACGTTCTGCATCGTTCCCCACTTTTTCTTCAGCTCATCCTTCTGCCATTCATTCAGGCCCCGTGTTTTCGCCTCAAACCATGCGTCGATCTTTTCTTCGGAACCCAACCGCTGATCGATATCTCGTGCTTCATAAACCAAATCCAGCACCACGCCGTCATCCACGGCCTCGTTGTACTTGTAGGTGTGGATATATTTCCCGAAGACTTCCAGCGTGGTTTGGCTGTCTTTTTTCAGAAGCGGAGTTCCGGTAAACCCGATAAAAACCGCGTTGGGCATCAGGGCCTTCATGGCGCGGTGCAGTTTGCCGCTTTGGGTGCGGTGGCACTCATCCACAAAGACAAACACCTCACCGACCGTATGCGATGGCTGGCTTTCCAGCTCCTTGATGAAGGCGTCAAAATCCTCCACATCCCGGCGACCGAACTTATGAATCAGCGTACACAGTAACCTCGGCCTCGCCTGTGCAAGCTGAGCCATCAGGTCGCGCCCGCTGTTGGTGCGGTATATGGCTTCACCCGCTTCCGAAAAGATGCCTTCGATCTGCTTGTCCAGCTCGTCTCGATCCGTAACCACCGCCACACGGGCATGGGGATTGTTTTCCAGAATCCACTTCGCCAGCATCACCATCACAATGCTCTTTCCGCTCCCCTGCGTGTGCCAAATGATACCGCCCTGCTTTTCGCGAACAACCTCCTGCGCCTTTTTGATCCCAAAATATTGATGGACGCGCGGCAGTTTCTTAACCCCGCCATCGAACAGCACGAAATCGTGCATCAGCTCAATGATACGATCCTTGGCGCACATCTTCAGCAGATACTTGTCGAGCTTGAAACGGCTGTTGTCCTGCTCGTCTTCCTTCCATCTCAGGAAATATTTTTCCTCCGTCCCGATCGTGCCATATTGCAATCCCTCGGAATCGCTTCCCGCGAAAACAATCTGCACCGTGCTGAAAAACCACGCATTGAACTCCGGTTGCTGGTTGGACAAAAGCTGGCGAATGCCGTCGCCGATGCTTACGCGGCTGTTCTTCAGCTCAATCACCCCGAACGCAATCCCGTTCACGTACAGCACCAGATCGGGCCGACGCTCATGGTTGCCGATCAGCGTCACTTCCTCGGCAATCGCAAAATCGTTCTTGCCCGGCTCGTCCCAATTAATCAGGCGGACGGTTTCCGTCACCTGCCCGGCCTCGATCTTCACCGGAACGCCGTACCGCAAAAGCTTGTATACCTCGCGGTTGTTGCCGTACAGGCCGCGCTGGTGGTGATCAGCTTCGGTGCGGAGCTGGTAGATGGCCCGGGAGATTTGCTCCATCGAACAGCCGCAGGTCATGAGATAGCTGGAAAGGGTGCCCTCCTCAATGTTGCTGTTTCCGGCTCGATCCCGCCAATCGCCGAGATAGCGGTATCCCAGCTCTTCAACGAACAGCTTGATTACGCGATCCTGGGTCGCGCGTTCGGGTGTCCTGATAGTATCCATAACGATTCAGCCGCCTTCCCTTTTTCTTATGGTGCCGAGCTGGGGCTCAGCGCTCCCGGAATATGCACTCGACCATGGCCAGGCGTCAGGCGTTGCGCACAGCCCCGCCTTGACCGGGTTTTGGTGGATATACTCCACCACCGCATCGAAATGCTTCTGGTCGCGGATATACCGGTCCCAGTATTCGCGCATCCAAAACGCCTTCCCGGGAACGCCGAGCCCCAGCTCGGCATTCCTCCCCATCGCCCATCGCCCCGTGTACGACTTCCACGACTTTACGATCCGCCCCAGCTCCGCCAGCGGAGCAACCAGCACATGCACATGGTTCGGCATGATGCACCAGGCGATCAACCGGTAGAGCCCGCCATCGAACCGCAGCAGGGTTTCCTGCACCACCCGCGCCACCGCCGGATGACGCAGCGCGCAGCAACCGGCCCCCGAATCCAGCCATTGCTCGATCCGCCTCCGCCGTTCCACCGACTGCCTCTCGCGCGGCACAACGGCCAGTTCCAGCTCCAACACCTCAAGCTTGTTGCGGGGCAGCGAATCCGCCAGCCGGAACGTGATCGACTGCACCTTCGCCATATCGTCCAAATGCGGCAAATACCCGCGCGAATACCAACGCGGCAACCCTGGGAGCGCCGAGCCCCAGCTCGGCAACATT
>CAYOBH010000082.1:7590-11116 GCA_964402125.1 uncultured Verrucomicrobiota bacterium | reverse complement strand
GGGAGGCCGTCGGGGCTTTGGATCTGACGGACATTGCCGTGACCGCTCGTCCGGAGTGTTCGATCGGCGCTGCATTCGACGGCGAACGATATATGATGGGTCTTCAACTCGATGGAGAGGACATTGCCGCTCAGTTTGTTTCGGCTTCCGGCCTGCCGGACGGAAATCCGATTCCGGTTCCGGGGGCTGCGGGCATGCCTCCGTCCGTGGCATTTGGTTCGAACGTCTATATGATGGCCTGGGTGGGATTCGACGGTTCGGTGAACGGGCAGATTGTCTCGCCAACCGGAGTGCTCCAGGGCAGTTCGTTTATCCTTTCGCCAACAAACACGGCCCAGGTCGATTTCGGAACGTGCCAGGCGGCATTCGGCGGCGGGCGGTTTTTGGTGGCATGGGAGGATATCCATTTGCCGGACGGAGATCCGGATCCGGAACCTGATGATGAAGATACGGATGTCTTCGGACAACTGGTCGATCCGAACGGCACCTTGTTTTCGGGCAATATGCTGATCTCCGGTTCTGGCGACGGCGATGACGGCAATCTATCAATCGGGTTTGACGGCCAAAATTTTCTCGTAGCGTTCAGTACGGAAGCGCGTGCGAATATCTATGATGGCGAAGACGTGTCCGGACGCTTTGTCTCGCCCGTCGATGGGTCAATGAATGCCCCGTTCGTGATCGATCAAAACGATGTTCCGAGCTGCAATCCGACCGCAACGGTCTTTGCGGACGATCGGTATGCTGTGCTGTTCCACGAGAGCCTGGCGACGACGAATGCGGAGTCCTGGCAGATCTATGCCCGGTTCGTCTCAACCAACGGCGTGGTTTCCGCTGACCGGATATATATTGCGGGCAACGAAACCGTGGCGGCGCAGTTTCCCTTCATGGGCTGGAACGGAACAAATTACCTTGTTGCCCTGCGCGAGAGCATGCCGGAGCATTGGACGGATGGCGACGAGGGAGACGAGGCGGATTTTATTGATACCAACGGCGTGATTCGGGCCCGCTGGTTCGACGATGCCATGCAGCCGATATCCGCATGGATCGACGTGACCGGGGGGTTTGGCGACAACGAGGCGGTGCTGGCGGCCATCGTGCTGCCTGCGCATAACGGGTTTGCGCTGGGCATCCAGACCATCGAAACCAACTGGGTTCCGGTGAATGTGTATGGTGCATACGTCGATGATTCAACGATCGAGCCGGTCGGGATCGGCGACAATTTCAACGACAACAGCAAGGACCCCGCAAAATGGGGAAATGATTTTTATTTCGGCACAAACACAGCTGCGGTACTCAACGAAGCGAATGGGCGGATGGAGTTTACAAAGCCTGCGGGGGTCGATAGCGAAGGGGTCATTCGCCCCTGGATTCAGACGGTCGGCAGTTATACCCAGAACTGGGAGGTTGCCGTCGATGTCCATCTGGGCAACATCATGCTTCCTGAAGAGGATGACTCGTGGATCAACATGAATCTTGCGGTTGGCAGAGCCAACGACACAAATTTTGTTCATGCGGTGCCCATCAGCCTGGATCTTTACCGGGATGGCTCGTCGTTGCATCGAGGATATGAGATGATCCCGATGTTCAACGGCATGGAAGTGAAAAGCGGCCCCGGCTATGGCTATCTCCCGACGACGGATCAGTACGGAACACTCCGGCTCCATTTCGATGCGGCCAGCAAGGTGATTTCCGGATATTGCAACGGAACGCTCCTCGCGCAGGTGGATGTCGATGATACGACTTCCAACTGGGGAATGGGCGACGACGACTTCTTCGGATTCGCCCTGGTTGGTTCGACGGGAATCGAGTCGTTGGGAATTGCATCCGGCGAAGCGTATGCCGACAACTTCGAGGTGGTTGGATCCTTTCCGGTAACGCCGCCTTCGAAGTTTGATTCGGTCTGTATCTTGCGCTCCCTCGAAGCGGACGGCTCCGCCCATTTCGAGGTGGATGTATCCGCTCCCGCCGGAAAAACAATTACGGTGGAAGTGCCGACCGAGCCGGCGACGATCTATGAGCTGACAGAGGATTATGACGGCGAATATGAATATTACGACCCGAGCATGATGACCGACCCGATGGCCACGCTCGATGCGCGGTATCCCCAGGGAGACTATGTGCTCCGGTTGTATACGGACGCCGCGAAGACGACGCTGGAGGAGACGCTGGTCGTTTTGTTCAGCGATGGCAGCGGCGGGGCGTTGCCTTTCCCGGAGGTGTTTCCGGTGTTTACGCAGCCCGTGCCTTCCGGCGGGGAGATCCGCGCTGTGCCGAATCAGACCTACACATGGCAGGCCTATGGCGGGACGGTGGGCTCGGCCACGCACATGGATTTCGAGATTACCGGGACTGGCGAGTTCGATGAGGATGTCGCGATATATTTCACCGAAATCGACGAGGCTTGCTCGTACACGCCATCAACCGTTGCCGCCGGAACCTATGATGTCGAACTGTGCTTTCTCTGCGCTCAGTCTGAACAGACGGCGGGCGGAACCAGGATCGACTGCGCAAACGAACGCTATTCTCGGCATCTCCTGACGGTTGCAGAGGAATCCCCGGACGCGGACAACAACGGCTTGCCGGATACGTGGGAGCAGCACTATTTCGGCACGACGGGGCTGGTTCCGGATGCCGTATGCTCGAACGGCATCAACACATTCATGGAGGCCTATATTGCGGGACTTGATCCAACCGATCCCGATGCGTGGTTCGGCATCACCGGAGGCAATGTCGAGAATGGGACCCTATCGTGGAACAGTGTCTCCGGGAGGGTCTATTCGGTGTGGTGGACCTCCGACCTGATGGATGAGTTCCAGTGCATCGACAGCAACATTCTCTGGAACGCAGGCGGTTTCACCGACACCGTACAACGCACCGAAAGCACGGGGTTCTACAAACTCGAAGTCCGGGCTGAGCAATAGTCGTCCGGGATCGGAAAAGAACCCGCTCGAATCGAACATGGGCACCGGCAATCCACGCTGGTGCCCATGTTGGCATCTGTCCGTTCCGATTTTATTCGGGGCGCGGGTCTCTTTATCGAACGGTTTCGCCCTGTTCCATGTGAAAGAATTGGGGCCCTTACGTTACCAGCGTGGTGGCTCCATAGATTCTATGTCTCATATTTGATATTCGTTGCGTGGAAGGGTGCGTGCCCTTCATGGTTTATTTGACAAGGATCGGGGCTGTCCAAGGAGAGTGCGGGATCGGATGGCATGAGTATGAGAAGGTGTAACGTACCATAAGATGATCGAAAGGAGTTGAAGGAAAAATTGAAACAGTGAACGAGCTGGTCTCTCTGTCGGGATGATTTTGGCTTGTGATTGGTATGTTTGTTGCTTTGTAGAACGTCATCGCTTTTGTTGGACCGTGAATCTATCTAAAGGAGATCGAGTAATATGGCAAAGAAGCTTTGTACAGTAATCGATGTGGATCCGGAAAAATGCGTCGCTTGCCACGCATGCATTTCCGCGTGCCCTGTCAAGTTCTGCAATGTAATCGACCCCAACGACAACCATGTTTCCATCAA
>CAYOBH010000082.1:0-7490 GCA_964402125.1 uncultured Verrucomicrobiota bacterium | reverse complement strand
AAGGAACACAATCCCCCGACGGTTATTGCACAACCATGTCCCGCCCTTGTTTCATACGTCCAGATCTACCAGCCCGAGCTTTTGCCCCATCTTGCCCCTGCCGACAGCCCCATGTTGCATACCATCAAGATGGTACAGGAGTATTGGCCTCAATATTCGAACCACAAGACCGTTGTCATATCGCCCTGCTTTGCAAAGAAGCGGGAGTTTCTCGAGACCGGACTTGGCGACTACAATGTGACGTACCAATCGTTGGCGCAATATTTCAAAGACAACCATGTAAGCTTGAACGACTTTCCCGAGGTGGATTTTGCAAACCCGCCGGCGGAACGGGCGGTCCTGTTTTCGACTCCAGGTGGATTGATGAGAACTGCCAGTAGAGAACTTCCCCCCGGCGCAACGGATAAGATCCGCAAGATCGAGGGGCCGGATGTGGTCTATGACTATCTTGAAGGCCTTAACTCATCGATACAGCATGGTTGTGCGCCATTGGTTGTGGACTGTCTCAACTGCCACATGGGATGCAACGGAGGAACGGCCACGCTGACGCACGATATGCCATTGGACCAAGTCGAAGCAAAGATTGAGAAACGGAATGCGGATGCCGTCAAACGCTATGCGGCGCGATCCGTTCTCCCAAAGAAGAGTCCTGGCGTTTCGAACAAACTTTCGCGGGTAGTTTCCTCCTATTGGAAGCCGGGCCTCTATGGACGGGAATACCTGGATCTGCGCGGCAACAACCCCATCGCGATTCCCAACAGTACGGAACTCAAGCGCATCTACGAGAGTATGCACAAGCATTCCGAAGCCGACATCTACAACTGCAACAGCTGCGGATACGGGACGTGCGAGAAGATGGCGACAGCCATTCACAACGGGTTGAACAAGCCGGAAAACTGCCACCATTATGTGTTGTCCGAAGCGCATCAGCAGCATGAATTGCAAGAACAAGAGAAGCACAGCACTCTTGAGCAGAGCATGCTCCAGGTAATGACCAGCCAGAAGGAGGTATGGGATTCCTTTAAACAGGAAACGGTGCGAATCGCTGAAACATTCAATGCGCTCAGTGGCATCCTCCGCAACATTAAGTCCGTTTCGGGACAAACCAACCTTCTTGCGCTCAATGCCGCCATCGAGGCGGCTCGGGCAGGCGATGCGGGGAAGGGCTTTTCCGTCGTTGCCGAGGAAGTTCGGAAACTGGCTGGCAACTCGCGGGAAGAGACGGAGAAGATCGAGGAGTTTTTCGAAAAGCTCGACAGCGTTGTACATTCGATGAGCAGCAAGGCGGAGCAAGGACTTTCCGTCATGGAATCCAGCGTGCAGGAGATTTTAGAGCGGACAAGAGGCAACGCCAGCAAGGATCAGGGGGTCGCAGAAGATCCCTTGTGGTGAACTCGACTTTTTTGCCCACCGATTTAGCGGAAGGTCCAAATAGAAAAGGTGCTCCAGAAAAGAGCACCTTTTCTTTGGGTTCACAAACGGTTTAATCCAACACGAATTCCTGCTTATAGCCAGGAACAACGCATTCCCATCCGGTCTTTTCGGAAAGGAACTGTCCGAAAGCTTCCGACACCGATTCTTCTCCGTGGACCACAAACACCTTTCGCGGCGAATTCTGAATGGAGGAGAGCCAGCGGAAGAGCTCATTTTGGTCGGCGTGAGCAGAGAATCCGCCGATGCGCTCGATACGCGCCCTCACCAAATGCTGTTCGCCGAAAATACGAACGGTTTCGGGCTTCTCCAGCAAAATACGACCCAGCGTTCCAACCGCCTGATAACCGACAAACAAGATCGTACTCTCCGGACGACTCACATTATTTTTAAGGTGATGTTTAATGCGACCGCCCGTACACATGCCGGAACTGGCGATAATGATTGCTGTGCCTTTGATATGGTTGATCGCCTTGGACTGGTCGACCGATTGCGACATGGTAAGCCCCGGGAAATCGCACGGTTTTTCGCCCGCGCGGACATGCGCCAACGTTTCTTCGTCAAAGAGCTCCGGATGTTTCTTGAACACCTCGGTAATCTTGACCGCCATCGGGCTGTCGACAAAGGCCATTAAATGAGGGATTCGATCTTCCTTCAGCAGATTGTTGAGGTGATAAAGCAGCTCCTGCGTACGCTCCAGCGCAAAGCTGGGAATCACCACGTTGCCGCCGGCTTGATGAGTTTCATTGATCACCCGCGCCAGCTCGCGGGGAATATCGGTTACATCTTTGTGCACACGGTCGCCATACGTAGACTCGATCAATACATAATCGGCGTGTTCATACTGGTAGGGATCGCGCATAATCGGCAGGTTCCAACGCCCGACATCACCGGAGAACAGCACCGAACGCTTTTCACCGCCCTGCTCCACCACGATACGAATGGACGAAGACCCGAAAACATGACCAGCCTCACGAAACTCAGCCGTGATTCCTTCGCCGATCGGCACGGGCGTATTATAACGCACCTTGCAGAACAGGTTCTTCACCTTTTCCGCGTCCTCCATCGTATAGAGCGGTTCATACGGGAACGGACTCTTTTTACCGGAGCGTTCATGACGCTTCATCTTATGCTTAATGTCTTCTTCCTGAATATGCGCCGAATCGAGCATAATAATGTGTGCGATCTCGGCCGTGGCTGAGGTCGCGTACACCGTTCCTTTAAAGCCTTCCTTGACCAGCTTAGGCAAGCGGCCGCAATGGTCCAGATGGGCATGCGTCAGCAGCACCGCATCAATCGTATTGGCCGGCACCGGAAACGGATCCCAGTTGCGCTGCGTCAGATCGCGTTCCTGATAAAGCCCGCAATCGACCAGAATGCGCATTCCATTGGTTTCCATAAAATAGCACGAGCCTGTAACGTTCTTGGCGGCTCCGAAAAAATTAAGCTTAATCTCCATTTGTTCTCGTTCCTTTCGTATTGCGTATTGCGTAATGCGTAATGCGTATTGCGTACTACGTATTGCGTATTGCTTACTGCGCAGTACCACCTATACGTAATACGCAATACGTAACACACAACTCTCTCACTCCAGCTCATCGACCGTCACCGCTGTCGTCCGACAAATTGACGAGTAATCAGTATAGGATGCAATCAGTGGATCAACAGCAAAATCGCATTCTTTTAGCCGCCGAATATTCTCTAAAAGGGTTCCCACGAATCCCTCCAGCAAACCGGGTTCATCGAACTCGATCAGACTTTTCTTCGATTTCGCAGCCACATCGGCCAAGCTGCGCTCATAAAAGAGATAGCCCGCCTCCGTCATCGCATTAGCCGCCGCTGTATTGTGCTCGCCGAACCAATGGCGTTGCGCCGCAAACGCATAGACAGGAAGCTGGCAATCCAAGTTGCGGATAATTTCCCGACGATATTCTTCCGGGCCACTGAGCGCCCGACTCGTCCCTTTATAATCGAGTACCCGCACCTTTTTGAGTGCTCCACTCTCCGCAAAAAGCAGGTCTACGCGATCCACCTTACCCTTCAGCTTCAGCTCAACCAGCGGCACGGCGGTCTCATCCTTAAAGACAAACTCAAACTGCGCCGGAAACCGATTTTCCACCGCGCAGCGCTGCGCATCGTACCGCACCAGATTTAAAATCTGCTCCAGCACCTTTTCGCGCTCCGCCGCCCAGACTCCCGGATGCCCCAGCACCGTCGCATCCAGTTCGTGCTCTGCAATCGACCGCGCAAACGCGACATATTCCTCCTCCTGCTCCGGCACAAAAAACGCCAGCGGCACGGCACCCACGCCGCCCTCGCTGCGCAAGCGCCAACCCGTTGTGGTTTTTACCGCCCACCGACGCGGCGCATCAATTCCAGAGGTGCCGTCGGCGAGCGAGGAATAAATTTTATGCAGAATGGAATGAATCAAGCCGCCGCGATCCTTCGGATCCGGCGTATCGTCCGCCGTTCGCTCATCTCGCAGACGCAGCACCTGCTCCAGCAGAAAAACATAACGGCACTGCGCCAGTGCTTCGAGCGCCGTCGGACTCAGTGCCGGCTGAACCGCCAGCCAATCCGCAACCTTCTGCTTGAGCAGAGGAATGTGTCCGCAATAAATCGAAGGCGGTCGCTCATTGAGCGGTGCGCTCATAAAAACCTCCCGCTCGCTTTCAACCCGGAGCATTCCCACTACATGCTCCACCGCATCCGTACCGCCGGCATCCTGCATGCCTTGCATCTTTTTCGTATCGCAGGCATCTTGCCTGCCTTGCAAATCGCCCGTACCGCAGGCATCCTGCCTGCCTTGCACCGCCGCCTGAAGCGCCTCATCCGGTGCCCGGCACAACGGTGCTGGAATAATTGGAAGAAACGACTCGCCCGGCATCGGGACCCGATCCTCCGGCAGCGTGCGTTGCTGCGTCGCAAAATGGCGGGCAAAAATAGAGTTTTCGCCCAGCTGAGTAATCCGCCACTGATCGTATGCACAAAGGTTCGGCTCCGCCTGAGCAGGCCAGCCCGCCAACGTCCAGAGCTTCCGGAAAAATTCGCTCTCGCCCTTTTCGTTCCCCTCCTGATCGGCGGAGCAGTATGAGAGGACGAGCTGATGCCGCGCCATGCCCAGCGCACTTAAAAAAAGGACCGACTGCTGCTCAAACAAAACATTCGCCTTCGGCAACGCCATCGCAGGAAGATAGCTCCCCTGCTCCAGCAAACAATTCCGCAGCCACTGTCGCTCGTTATCGCTGAGCAACGCATCCTCGTGCGGAATGGCCGGGAACTCGCCCTCGTTCAGCCCGGCAAACAAAACCAAATCAAACTCCAGCCCAACCGCATCGTGCGGATTCAGCACCCAGACGCCCTGCTCATGACTGTCGCGCGGTTTAACGGTGGCATTTTCCAGCAGCTCCTCGATCAAATCAACCAGCTCGCTCAGCGGAAGAACCTGATGCCCGAACCCTTCCAGCGCGGCGGCTACGGCATTCAATGCCTCCTGATTAAAATGATCTTCCGGTTCAACGATTCGTTCCTTGAGAATCTCCAGCGCCTCAGCAGCCGACTGCACGGATTTAAAAACGGGCTGTAGTTGGAAAGGAGCGGCCTTCGACTCCGCAACGCGCGGGGACAGCTTAATCAACTGTTCAACCAACGCTTCGCGTTGCTCCATTCGGACGGCCGGGTTGCGCACCAGATCAATCAGGGCATCGCGTTCAAATCGCAAAGGAAACGCCAGCCACGACAAAAATGCTTTCACGCACGGCGAGGACAACACCGGACGACCGCGGCGGAAATAGTATGGAATCTGAAACCGACTAAAAACATGCGGAACAATATCCTGCACCACACCAATATCCGGCACGACCAGCGCAATCCGATTCGGCGCCAAGTCGCTATACTGCAAATGCCAAGCGATCCGACGCGCCAAATCTTCCATCTCGCCGTACGCGCCGGACGATCGGGAAAAGCTGATCCGCGCGGTATCATCCAGCTGCAGCAGATCCGGGCTGTCCACCGCCAGCGCATCGCCGAGGTTTTCCGCCCAAACGGCCCACGGATCGGTCATTATCTCCGCCCGGATTCGCTGGCCCAGCCGATCGCCCGCGCCTTCGGCATGTGCCGGAGGAAGTGCTGACTCAACGCGCACCCGGAGTCTATGGTTCAGCGCAACAACACACGCTTCCTCAAATGGATTAAACCAACGCACGGAACGAAACGTGATGCGCCGCGTATCGCGCAGCAGCGGCGGCCAGGCGTCGCGCGGGCCGCGCAGCAGCTGAAGAATGGATTGATTAACGTCGAGCGCATCCGCATAGCCTTCCTGCTTAATCACCGCACGCCAGACGCTGAACAGCGTTCCCAGCTGATAGAGTTTATGATTTCGCGGGCGGTCCAGCATCCAGTCAACAATCCGCGCAGTTTCACCGGGGAGCGACGCCAGCTCCTTAACCAACTGATCCAACACCTCCGCCAGCGCCGCGGACGAGAGTTCACCCAACGAGCCCTGCCCGTCAAAATGCCCCTGCGCTACTTTGATTACGTGGTGCCGCATAAGCAACTGCTGCATCGCGCTCATGCGGCGCTCCTTCAGGGACAGATACGGCAGGCACAGCTTACGCAGCCGCGCAAACGTGGTATGCCCCGACGCATCAACCCAGCCGAGTTCCAGCGCCTGCTCCTGCTGAAAGCGGCGCAACGCCAGCTCCGTTGGAAACACCATCAGCTCGTTCATCGGGCTTCACCCAACAATTTAAGCGGCGCACAGGTTGAAATCAGTTGAAAATGTTTATCAAGCGAATAGAGAGCCGCGTCGTTTTGTATCGCGTTTTGGGCAATAATCAGATCAGGAATCCCTATCTTATTTATTCCGGAATACAGACACTTCACCTGTAGATCAATAACACCTGTCCAGTCAATGACCAGCGGAAGACGACGCACAACACCGAGGAGTTCGATCAGCTTGCGCTGACGGCGAACTCGAAGGAACGGAACCAGCTCCGCCGATATTAAATCGTTAATACAGATCAGGTTTTCCTCAATCAGTCCATCCAACGAACTATCCGACCCGCCGCGAAAATAATCGATCCAGACCGAGCTGTCGACCAACACATTCATCAGCGATCTCGCAACGCATCCAGATCGACATCCAAGTCAACCGCGCCCTTATACTTCCGCAGATCCTGTACTTGATTCTTCCGAACATAATCTTCAAGCGCTTCGGTAATGGTCGCCGTCTTGGTTTTCCCTTTCGATAGCTTTAGTGCCTCATTGACCAGCGTCTCGGGCAAATCCAATGTTGTTCTCATGAAAACCTCCTTATGCATAAAACCCTGCTTTCATGCATAATATGAACCAACGCCCGCCCGCTGTCCAGCGGAAGACTACAGCTTTTCCACAAAGCGGGCGATGCGCACCATCGCCTCCTTAATATCCTCCATCGCGGTGGCATACGAACAGCGGATAAACCCTTCTCCGCACGGGCCAAAAGCGGATCCCGGAACGCAGGCCACATTTTGCTCGTCGAGCAGCTTCAGCGCAAACTCCTTGGAGCTCATTCCGAATTGGCTGATATCCACAAAAGCGTAGAACGCCCCTTTGGGATAGATGCAGGGAATGCCCATCTCTTCGAATGAGGCGTAGATAAAATTCCGACGCTTTTTGTATTCCTCCCGCATAAAGGCAATATCGGAGTCCCCGTTTCGAAGCGCTTCAACGCTCGCCTCCTGGCTCAAAATCGGTGCACAGAGCATCGTGTACTGATGAATCTTCATCATCGCCTCGGTCAGCTCGGGCGGAGCACAGGTGAAGCCCATGCGCCAGCCGGTCATCGCCCAGGCTTTAGAGAAGCCGTGCAGATAAACCGTGCGCTCCTTCATGCCGGGTTCGGAAATAATGCTGTAATGTCTGCGGTCATAGGTGAGCTCATCGTAAATCTCGTCGGTCAGCACAATCAGATCATGCTCGACAGCGAATGCAGCAATCTCCTCCACGTCCTTCTTTTCCAGCGCAGCGCCGGTGGGGTTGTTCGGATAATTGAGCAGCAGCACTTTTGTTTTTGGGGT
>CAYOBH010000081.1:0-11171 GCA_964402125.1 uncultured Verrucomicrobiota bacterium | reverse complement strand
TCCCTTTTTCCAGATGGATCAGACTACCGACGGTGCGTGCAGCGGTGCCCTGCATTTCGTCGATAATCACTTTTCCGTCGATGTATACGCAGAATCCATCGCGCCCTTTAGCTCCCAAAAGGTATTCACCCGTCGTCGGAGGAACCAATATGCCGGTCATAATGGCTCCCGTATTCTCATCGAGGTCAGTCAACGCGCCGGTTGCAGATACGTCTTGCTCGTCAGCAGCGAAAACCATCAAGCCATGTTTGCTTTTGGATGCATCGGTAAACAGATATTCGGCATCAACCAATTCGGCCAACGCAATATTGCCGGTCAGCGGAATACGCCCGGTCATCGTCAACACATGATCCGCTCCGACCGCCTGCTTGATGCCGTCGAGAATGGTAACCTGATGTGCCTCCGGCGCTTCGCCGTTATAGTTGCCATACTGCATGTTGATGTTATCGGCATTCGGGCCGATGACCGCAATGGTGCCGACATCGGTTTTCAGTGGAAGCGTTTTGTTTTCGTTTTTAAGCAGAACCATCGTTTTGAGGGCGGCCTTGAGCGCCAGCTCGTGATGCTCCTCCGTGTTGTACATGTCGGTCGTAATTTGATTGTAGGGATTTCCTTCGTAGCCGGGCGGGTCAAACTCGCCCAGACGAATACGCGCCGCCATAAGCTTGCCCAGCGCGACGTCGACTTCCTCTTCGGTGATCAGTCCATCCTGAACCGCCTTCGCCAGATTGCTCGGCTGACCGTTGCGCGCCCCGCCATAGGTGGTTCCGCTGTTCAGTTCGTTGCCTGCTTTGATGGCCAGTGCCGAGGCTTCGGCCGGCGTTTCCACATAGTCGTGGTGGTTTTCCTGATAAATATCCGCGACCGAATCGACGTCGGAAACTACATAGCCGTCAAAGCCCCATTGATCGCGAAGAATGTCGGTGAGGAGCCGTTTGTGGCCGGAGGCCGGAACGCCGTTAACGGCGTTATAGGCCGACATAAACGAATAGGCATGCGCCTCTTTCACTGTAGCTTCAAACTGCGGCAGGTAGGTCGTGTACAAATCCTGATCCGTGACCACCGCGTTAAACTCCTCGCGGACCGCCTCGGGGCCGCTGTGCACCGCAAAATGCTTCGGCGTTGCAATGGCCTTAAAATAGAGCGGGTGATCGCCCTGAATGCCTTTTACGAAGGCAATCGCGAAGCGACTCGTCAGATAAGGATCTTCTCCGTACGTTTCCTGACCGCGGCCCCAGCGCGCATCGCGGAAAATATTAATATTGGGCGACCAAAAATCGAGCCCGGTCATCGAATTGAAAATGTTGTTTTCGCGGTATTCCCGGTTTTTGGCGCGGCCCTCGGTGCTGATGGCCGTAGAAACTTCAAAGTGGAGAGCGGGATCCCAGGACGCGGACATGCCGATCGCCTGCGGGAATACGGTTGAAAGGTCGTGCGTCATGCCATGAAGCGCCTCGGTCCACCAATGATAGGGAGCAATGCCCAGACGTGGAATAGAAGGTGACGCCATCTGCATCAGCGCCACCTTTTCTTCGAGCAGCAGACGGGAAACCAGATCGTCCACGCGTTCCTCCACCGACAGCTCCGGATTATAGAACGGCGGCAACGGGTCCGGACGCGGCGGCGGCGGATTTGGAATATCCTGCCCTCCCGGTCCGCCCGGGATAACGCCAATCGACACTTCCTGCGCCGATGAAACCATCGCAGCGAGTGCAAACCATGCAGATAAAACAACAATTGCCGCGACTGTTTTCTTACTCATAACGGATTCCCTTCTTTTAAAATGGTTATCTGGTTTGTGTTTAGAATGAACGGCTAATGTTAAAGTTTACTTGCGGCTTTCCGGAGAGACTGTCGTCGTGCGTAATCGGCCAGGCCACGTCAACCTGAAGCGGAATTCCCATATCCAGCCGAATGCCCACGCCCCAGTCATCATGGTAGGACGAGGCATCAAAATCCCACGAATCTACATTTACAAAACCACAGTCGTAGAATACCGCACCGCGTAGTTTCTGCCAAATGGGATGAGAAAGCTCCAGCGTGACATAGGCCGAAGAATTGCCGCCAATCGGATGCCCGCTGTCTTGAGGACCGACATCGCGATAGTCAAATCCCCGCAGCGTATCCCGTCCGCCCAGAAACTGTCGGTCAAATAGCGGCACTCCATCGGCAAAGAGACTGGAGTCTTTGCTGTCGCCGAAGGTTTCAACCGACTGGACCGTTCCGCGGAGATTAAGAACCCATCGATATTCCGGCAGCGATAAGAATTGCGATGAGCGGAGGCGAACGCCATACAGGTCGGTCTGACCACCCAAGGGTCCGCCGGAGACGTACGGTGTGAGCGTGGTCATATTGCCTTTCGTCGGGAGATAGGTGTAGTCTCGACTATCGAACAGCAGGGTGTAGTCCAGCGTACTTTTAGTGCGAGTTCCTTCCTCCGCCTTAATAATATTCGGAGCATTCGAATCCACATCGTACAAGTCAAATTGTTCCAATGAATACCCGAGGGTTCCGCGCATCCGGTTCCCGAGCCGCAGACCGAACAATCGTGTAATCGGACGTCCCAACTCTATGCGGAAACCCTCCGTACACAGATCGTATAGACTGGAATAATAGCTGGAATCACGATGGTAAAGATCCACGCCCAACGACAGCCGCCGGTCGAGGAACCAGGGCTCCACAAAATTAATCTCAACGTCGGTGCGCTTCGTTCCCAACTGGGCCCGAACTTTAAACTTCTGACCGTCGCCTTTCGGCGGCCATTGCCTGAAACTGAAATTCCCTTCATAATACTCAGCAAATACAAAAAAGGTATCGATGCTTGAAAAGGCAATCCCGGTACTCACATTGCCGGTATTCGTTTCCTCAACCAGAATGTTCAGATCATATTTTCCGGGCTCGCCGGTCGGCTCCGGAGTAACGGAAACATTCTCAAACAGATTGAGGTTGCGCAGGATTCGTTCCGAGTTCAAAACCCGCCCGCGATGATATTTTTCCGCTGGATAAACCAGCAACTCCCGTCGGATCACCTTATCCGAGGTCCATTCATTTCCGCTGATATTGATTTTATTTATGTACCCCACGGGTCCTTCCGAAATCACATATTCAATATCAACCACTCCGCTTGCTTCATCCGCATGCCGAATCGAACGAACGGATGCGGAAATGTGCCCCTTATCCCCATAATACTGACGGAGAGCCTCGCTCGTGTTTTCGATATTATCATTTGAGGCGACCGTCCCCTTTTGGAGCGAAATCTTATCGTGCAAATCGGCCTCATCAACCTCCTTCACTCCAGTAAGGACGACATCGCCAATCACATACTGCCGCCCTTCTTCGATGGTATAAATCAGATCCGCAGAGCTTTTCCCGGTCTTTTCCAGCTCGGGTTCATGCACCACCACATCGAGATAACCATTATTCATGTAAAAGGCCTTCAGCGTAAAGACGTCCAACCCCTGAACGTCTTCCTTATACTGCCCATAATGGGTTAGTATGGAGTGCCAACGGGTGTCTTTCTGCTCCAGCAGTTTCTTCAGTGTTTTGTCTTTAAAATGCTCATTCCCATTGATGACCACGCGTCGAATTCCCAGCTTGCTCCCTTTGTTTACGGTAAACGTGACAAACGATGTGTTCAGTTCCTGGTCAACTTCGTCCTCCCACGTAACCTCAGCATCGGGATACCAATAATAGCGACAGGCCTCCTCAATCTTCAGCGCAGCACGCTCCAAAACGGAATCATCCACCTTGCTTCCCACCTCAAGCTCCGCCTTTTTCATCAACTTACGATTCCTACGATCTGCACCTACGACCCGAATGCCGATCAGACGCGGTTTGGTGGCCACCGTATACACCAACGCGCTGCCCTCGTTATGGGACTCTATACTTGCTTCCACATAGGAGTACTGCCCCGATTCACGCATGCGGTTTACATCAATAGCGATCAAAGAAAAAAGGGTGTCGTCCTCAAACGTCTGTCCTACGGAAAATGAAGAGTAGGCTGAAACCGTACTGACGTCCGCCTGCTCGGCATCCATATTTTCAATGCGGATTTGTGTTATCGTGATCGGTTCGGCCAGCACCGATGAAGCGGCGGCCAGCAGAATAGTGAAGATAAGGGAAAACAATTTCATAAGCAGGTTCCTTGAATCAGGCATCGTCCGGCGCATACTCATCGTCGCGCTCGGTTCGATCTTCAAATCGGGTATATTCTCGAATAAAACTCATAGGCACTTCACCCGTCGAGCCATGCCGAAACTTCGCCACATCCACAATCGCCCGGTTATCTTCATTACGTTCATCGCCCTTCTTATAGTAACTTGGACGATACAGCAACAAGACAACGTCGGCATCCTGCTCGATCGCCCCCGAGTCACGCAAGTCTGAAAGCTTCGGGATATTATCCCCTCGGCCTTCGGTGGCACGACTGAGCTGACTGAGTACAATCACCGGCACCCCCAGCTCCTTGGCCATAGCCTTTACAGCGCCGGAGATGGCCATGGTTTCTCGTTGTCGGCCTTCTTTGGAAAATTTGGAATAGTTCATCAGCTGAAGGTAGTCGATCACGATCAGCTCGATGCCGTATCGGCTCTTCATGCGGCGTGCCCGCGAGCGCAGCTCCACGGCTTCCAGACCCGGCGTGTCGTCGATATAGATCTTCGCCTTGGAAAGACGGTCTACGGCAGAGGTCAGCTGAGCGTGCTCGCTGGGGGTCAGCTTGCGCCCTTTCAGCTTGTGAGCCCCCAGCCGGGCATTACTGAAGAGCATACGTCTAACCAGCTGTTCACGGGACATTTCCAGACTGAAGATGCCCACCGGAACGCCCTTATTTCCGGGCGCATGAATTCCGAGCGCCGCGTTTTCGGCAATATTCATTGCCAGCGAGGTTTTACCCATCGCCGGACGTGCGGCCAGAACCACCATATCGGTAGCATGTAGACCGCCCAGACGCTCGTTCAGACCAATGTATCCGGTCGTTACGCCGGTAACCAGCTCGTTGGGATTGGTGTTTTCAATCTCGGTGAAAGCCTCCTTCACCGAATCTTTCCAGTCGGGAATCTGCTCCGCACCGCGGCTGCTCAATTCAAACAGCGCCGACTCCGCCTCGCTGACCAGCAGCTCAGCGTCCTGCTCCCCTTTGTAGGCGGAATCAATCGTCTCGGAAGATTTTTCGATCAGCAGCCGGTAGAGCTTTTTTTCCTGCACAATATCGCAATAGAATTCGACGTGCGCCGGCACCAGCGTGCTGTCCTGCAGTTGGACCAGATAGTCGTAGCCCCCGACCTTTTCGAGCGCATTATGGTCCTTGAGCCACTCGGCAATCGTGATGGCATCCATCGGCACATTGGCCTGACTCATGTCCACCATCTGCTCAAAAAGCGCCTGATGGCGGCGATCATAAAATGATTCGCTGCCCAGACGCTTTGCGAGACATTTGTCAACTGCACCTGCAGGATCCAAGAGAATAGAACCTAGGACCCCCCGCTCGGCTTCCGCACTATGCGGGGGAATCCGTAGTCCCGAACCTGAATCCCCGGGGATCATTTATCTTCTACGATCCAGACCTTAAGAGTCGAAACAACTTCAGGATGCAGTTTAATGGAAACATCAAATGCGCCCAACTCGTGAAGCGGTGCACCGAGGTTAACCTTCGAACGATCAATCTCCAGACCTTGTTCCTGTAGTTTTTCGAGAATCTGCGGAATGCCGACTGAGCCGAACATTTTTCCGTTTTCGCCCACCTTGACAGAAATGGTGCACTCAATGCCTTCGATCTTCTTAGAAAGCTCTTCGGCAGCGCCCTTTTCCTTTTTGAGCTGCGCAAGGCGCTCAAGGCGTTTCTTCTCAATCTGGCGCTTCTTTCCTTCGGTTACTTCCGTCGCAAACCCCTTAGGTAAGAGATAATTGCGAGCATAACCGGGAGACACTTTAACAATGTCGCCTTCAATTCCCAAGCCCTCGACCTGGTCCATCAACAATACTTCAATAGCCATCTCTGCGAACTCCTTTCGGCCTTAGCGAACCAAACCCATTACACGCGCACGGCAGATCGCGCTCTTAATCTTGCGCTGCTGCTCGGCGCTGGCACCGGTCAGGCGACGGGGTAAAATTTTACCGCGGTCAGTCATGAACTTCTTCAGAAGCTCGGCATCCTTGTAATCGACATCCTTAACCCCACGCAAAAGCTCGGGATCGCGTTTATATTCTTCTCTTCTTTCTCTGCGAGCCATAGTTATATCCTTTCTCTAAAACGGCACATTGTCATCATCATCCATGGGCAGTTGCTGCAGGGGCATTGAGCTCTTCGGCGCATCGGCAAACTCGGCACCCTTACCGGGCGCTCCGAGAAATTGGACACGGTCCGCACGAACGCGCAGCTTGCTCCGTTTTTCCCCTTGCTGATTTTCCCATTGATCCAACTGCAAACGGCCTTCCACAAACACCGGGGAACCTTTTTGCAGGTATTCAGAGGCTGTTTCGGCCTGACGTCCCCACACCACCACATCCACAAAGCAGGTCTGTTCAACCACTTCGCCCGCCTTGTTTTTAAAGTTCTCGTTGACGGCCAACCCCAAATCGGCAACCGCCGTTCCGGACGGCGTATACCGAATTTCCGGATTACGCGTCAGGTTCCCTATCAACAGCACCCGGTTGTAGCTGGCCATTTTAAGCCTCCTGTGCAGCCTCCACGCCGCTGGATACAGTAAACTGATGACGGAACACATTGGTGGTCAGCTTCAAGCGGGCCTTGAACGCATCAATCTTCAAGCCGTCGAGATTGAACATGATCACCACATACAATCCGGCCTTCTGCTTCTTCAGCGGACGGGCGAATGTCTTCTTACCCATGCGGGTGGTGCTCTTAATGGCCCCTCCCAGTTTTTCCAGTTCTTCTTTCACACGGCCGATTGCCTGATCGAGACCTTCCTCGTCCAGCGACTCCGGAAAAATGAACAGTCCTTCATACAACGTATTCAATGTACTTCTCCTTCTTATCCTATCACCGACTGATTGAACTCGTTCATGGTTCGCTCAGTACCGATGGAAAAGATGCTTTCTACCGCATCGGCGGCCCGTTCGACAACCTTTTCCAATTTAAAATGCTCATCCCCGGCAAACCTGCCGAGCACAAACCCGATCATATCCATCTCTTCGGGCTTCGGCCCAACTCCAACCCGCACGCGGGGGAAGGCCTTCGTCTCCAGCCACTCCGACAACGACTTCATTCCGTTATGACTTCCGCCCGATCCATTGGGGCGGACCCGGACACCGCCCAGCGCCAGTTCAACATCGTCGTAAACTACCACGACATCTTCCGGCACAACCTTCCACTTCTTCATTGCGCCCCAAACCGCCTGACCGCTGCGATTCATATAGGTGGACGGCTTCAGCAACCGCACCTCTTCCTCGCCCATTCGGCATTTGGCCTGCCACGCCGGAATCCAGAACATCTTCTTAAACCCGGTCGCATGGCGTCGCGCCAGCTCATCCACGACCATAAACCCTGCATTATGGCGGGTGAGTTCATATTCTGTTCCGGGATTCCCCAGTCCAACGACCAGTTTCACTATAGCACCCCCGGAACAGAACCGTTAAAACTTACTCGACCTTCTTTGCGGTGATCACTTCCGGCTCAGCCGCCGCTTCGCCTTCGCCTTCGGCTTCAGCTTCAACCGTCGGTCCGGAGACGGATGCAACAATCGCCGCATCGTCAACCAACACCTTATACTTAGCGCCAAGGTTCAGATCCGAAACATGCAGCGACTGACCAATGGCCAATTCGGACACATTCACCTCAAACTTTTCAACCAGATCTGCAGGCAGGCACTCAACGCCAATCGTGTGCATTACCTGATCCAGAAGCCCGCCAAGTTTCACACCCGCAGCATCGCCAACCAGTTGGATTTCGATATCCACATGAATCGGACGGTCTGCTTGAACGCGCATAAAGTCAACGTGCACCAGTTCGCTCGTTACCGGATGATGCTGCACCTCTTTAACCAGCACCGACATATCGGCTTCGCCTTCAACGGCAATATCGATGATCATGCTTTTGCTGGTATGGTGATGCAGGATCTGTTCAAAGTCATGTATATCCACCGCGACGGAAACGGGATCCTTATCCGCACCATATACAACACCAGGCAGGCGGCCTGCGCCACGCAGACGGCGAGCATTGCTGGAACCTTCTTGGTTCCGCTTCTTTGCAATCAGTTTTTTGTCTTCCATTGATTCTCTCCTAATTCTCAATCCTAAATAGCGAGCTGACGGATTGGTCGTTGTGAATGCGGCAAATTGCCTCGGCCAATACATCGGCCACCGACAGTACCGTAACATTAAAATCATCCCATTGGCGCGGCGGAACCGTGTCCGTTGTCACCAACTCAATAATCGGCGAATTCTTCAGCCGCTCAATCCCCTTCTCGGTCAGCAGGCAATGGCTAGCCGCCGCGCGAACCGTTTTGGCCCCCGCTTTTTTCAACAGCTTAGCCGCAGCAGTGAGTGTTCCGGCGGTCGAGGTCATATCGTCCACCAGCAAGGTATTACACCCCTCAACGTCACCGACGAGGTGATTCGCCACCACCTTCTCCGCGCTCTTGCGCTGTTTGCCCACGACCGCAATGCCCGCGTTCAGCAGCTGTGAATACGCATCCGCCATCTTCAATCCGCCGGCATCCGGCGAAACCACCACCAGATTATCCAGTTCCAGACTGCGCAGATACTTCACAATGACCGGAGCCGCATAGAGATGATCCACCGGAATATCAAAAAATCCCTGGATCTGCTGGGCATGCAGATCCACACAGAGAATGCGGTCGGCCCCGGCGGCCACCAGCAGGTTCGCCACCAGCTTGGCGGTAATCGGAACACGCGGCTGATCTTTACGGTCCTGCCGAGCATAGCCGTAAAAGGGCAGTACCGCCGTAATACGGTCAGCCGATGCCCGCTTAGCGGCATCAATCATAATCAGCAGCTCCATCAGATATTCGTTCGGATTGACGGAAACCGACTGGACAATAAAAAGATCATCGCCGCGCACATTGTCGACGATCTTCACAAAGATCTCATTATCGGGAAACCGCGTGATGTTTACATCACACAATTTAACCCCAGCGATAGCCGCAATCTGCTCCGCCAAGGCCCGATGTCCTGTTCCTGATACGATTTTCATTCTAAATACTAATTTAATATGGTTGCCCGACCTGGGTTCGAACCAGGACCCTGTGAGTCAAAGTCACATGTGCTTCCATTACACCATCAGGCAGCACTACACCCAAAAAAAGAGGTCGGATCAGCCATCCCCTTTTCCTTCTCAAGTTCAAAAGAGCGGAAGACCATAGAAAGCAGGGGGTTGGAAGTCAAGCCGTCAAATGGGAGAAACTGTACATATATGTGCCGATTCCACAGGGAAGGCCCAACTTAACTGTCGCTTCGCAATCAGCCTTTCCTAAGCCTGCGAAAGAAGATCAAACTTCCGGCCCCAATCATGATAAGAAATGCGCTGGACGGTTCGGGAACAAAAGATCGGGCAGCGATTCCTCAAAATAGAGCAGGGAGAGGTCGTGCTGAAATCAATCGACAATTCGCCGTCTACAGCTCCGTCATCATTGAAATCGACATTATGCCCTGTGGTATAAGCGCCCAATGCGACGAAAGCGCTTACCGCTGAACCCCGATAGCTGTATCCGCTCGCAGAAATATCGAGCGATCCAACAAAGCTGTACAGCCCTTCGGCATCCAAACGACTGGATGGCGAATCATCAGGCAACGAAAATTCACCGCCCGCCAGAATGGCATCAGCACAAGATGCCGCCATGCAAATGCCGCAAGCGAAATGCCGCACCAACAATCGCAACAGTCCGTCAGATAAACAGTTCATCCACATGGTCCCATGGAACGATCTCCGTATCATTCCGCCGCATTCGTTTTTCCCCGCAATACACAATCGACTTCGATTTCACGGCGGCATTTTTTTCCAGCACAGTCAGCCCCTTGAAAAAGTCGGACGAAAGGGTCATTGCGGACTTCACCTCCCACGCTGACAGCTGCGCACCATCCTCTGCCAGCAAATCGACCTCGTTGCCGTTGCTGTCACGATAGAACCAGAACCTATCGCTTAACCCCGCATGGGCGCACTGCTTAAAGGCCTCGCCAACAACAAAGGTCTCAAACAGCTCGCCACGCAGGGGATGACGGCTCAAATGCTCCGGCTTTTGAATTCCAATCAAAAAACAGGCCAGCCCTGTATCCATAAAATAGAGTTTGGGGCTTTTCACAAGCCGCTTTCCAATATTGGCATGCCATGGGCGAAGCAGCTTGATGATTCCGCTCGCCTGCAAAACCGACAGCCAACTCTTGATCGTATTGTGTGTAACGCCACACTCACCCCCCAGCGACTGCATATTCAACAGCTGACCGGTCCGCCCCGCGCACAACTTAAGAAACGTCCCGAAACGATCCAAATCGCTGACCGCCAAGATCTGCCGCACATCCCGCTCGATATAGGTGGATACATAAAAGGAAAGAGCCTCCGTTGGGTTCAACCCCTGATCATGAATACGCGGATAGAATCCGGCGTAAAGCATTTCGTTCACCGAGGCAGGCGCGGTTTCCCCGTAAAGCTCCCCATACGAAAAAGGAAATAGCCGGGCAACCGCTGTACGACCGGCCAGCGACTGCGCAACAGGCTCCATCATTTCAAACTGCCGCGATCCCGTCAGGATAAACATGCCCGGCTGCCGCCGCTCATCCACCAGCGTCTGGATATAGGACAAAAGTCCGGGCACATGCTGGATTTCATCCAGAACCGCTCCATCCGGAACTTCATTCAAAAAGCCGCGCGGATCGGTCCGCGCAAACTCGCGGTTGTCCAGATCCTCCAGCGACAGATAAGGCTTGTCCGAAAACACAGCCCGGCACAGGATCGTTTTTCCCGACTGCCGCGGCCCTGTCACCGTTACCACAGGATATTGTCCGGCCCATTGCTTCAGTTTTTCAGCTAGTCGTCGATTCAACATGGCGTCAACCTATGCTCTTTATGCAAAATGTCAACCACGTTTACATTATACATAATAAGCGTCGGCAAATTCATAGGCATATTCGTTGTTGGGCGGGAGGCCTTCTAAAAAAACACTCCGCTCCTTGCTACTGCTTGGGCCTGCCCGCCGAAG
>CAYOBH010000080.1:4220-11192 GCA_964402125.1 uncultured Verrucomicrobiota bacterium | reverse complement strand
CCTACACACTCCGAGCTATGTTATACGACGTACCAGTACATTTAGGTGAGCGCTCCTATCGCATTACGATTGGAGCGGGAATTATGGACACCCTCGGCCCGCGCTGTTCCGAGGTTGGACTGAAGGGCAAGTGTCTGATTATTACCGACGAAAACGTCGGCGGATTATATGCCGAAACGGCCAAGCGATCGCTGGAGGCCGCCGGGTTTTCGGTGGCGATTGAGACGCTTCCGGCGGGCGAGCAGACGAAATGCGGCGAGCAGGTGTTTAAGCTCTACAGCCGCTGCGTGGAGGCGGGGCTGGACCGTAAATCGTTCATCGTCGCACTCGGCGGCGGCGTGATGGGCGATCTGGCGGGCTATGTGGCGGCCACCTATTTGAGAGGCATTCCGTTTGTTCAGGTGCCGACCTCGTTGCTGGCGATGGTCGATAGCTCAGTGGGCGGAAAGACTGGGGTTAATCTGCCGGAGGGGAAAAATCTGGTCGGCGCGTTTTATCAGCCCGAGCTGGTGCTGGCCGATCTGGAGACGCTCCGCACGCTTCCGCCGCGCGAATACCGCGCCGGGCTGGCCGAGGTGGTGAAATACGGCATTATTTATGACGCTCCGTTTTTTGCGCTGCTGGAGGAAAACATTGCTCCGCTGGCGAATGTTGAAAATACAGCGCTGCTGGCCAAGGTGGTTGGTCGCTGCTGCGAAATTAAGGCCGAGGTGGTGGCGCAGGATGAACGCGAAGGCGGACTGCGCGCGATTCTGAACTTTGGCCATACGGCGGGTCACGCGCTGGAAAAGGTGGCGGGCTACGGCGAATATGTACACGGTGAAGGCGTCGCAATCGGCTCCGTTTTTGCGGCGCGCGCCTCGGTGGCGCTGACGGGACTTGCTCAGGCGGAGTGCGATCGGATTGAGCACCTGTTTGCGAATCTCGGTTTGCCGGTGCGCGCACCGGAATACGGCTGGGCCGATTTGCGGGCGGCGTTGTCGGTCGATAAAAAAACCGTCGGCGGCATGCCTAAGTTTGTGCTCGCCTCGGCCATTGGAGCGGTTTCGTTCGGGGAAGAGGTTCCCGAGGAGCTGATGGAGCAAATCTGGGAAAATTTATAAACCACTAATCTACACTAATAGGCACTAATCGGATTCGCCTAAAATTAGTGAGGATTAGTGAAAATGAGTGGTTAGCCAACAAAATGCAGGATCGAGAGGCATATATTGTTCTGAATATGATCGACGGGCTGGGACCGGTGAGCGTCCGGCGGCTGGTCGAGCACCTCGGAACACCCAAAGCTATTCTGGAAGCCGACCGCGATACGCTGATGGAAGCGCACGGCGTCGGCGAAAAAATGGCGCTCAAGATTCTGGTTCAGCGCGATCAACTCGACCCCGAGACCGAGATTAAAAAGGCGGCCGACGAGGGGGCGCGGATTATCACGCTGCTGGACGATGAATATCCGAAGGCGCTGAAGAGCATTCATGATCCGCCGCTGGCACTCTATGTGCGCGGAGCGCTGCTGCCGAGCGATGCCAAGGCGCTGGGTATTGTCGGCTCGCGATCGACCAGCCATTACGGCTTGTCCGCAGCGGATCGGCTGGCCTATCAGCTGGCGCAGACGGGCTTTACCGTGGTGAGCGGACTGGCGCGCGGAACAGATACAGCGGCGCACAGCGGAGCACTTAAAGGCAAGGGACGCACGATTGCGGTGCTGGGCGGAGCGATCGACTGCCTCTACCCGCCGGAGAATGACGGGCTGGCGGCCAAGATTGCTAACCACGGTGCAGTGATCAGCGAATACCCGATGGGACGGCAAGTGGATCGAATGACATTTCCGTACCGCAACCGTATTATCAGCGGCTTGAGCATGGGCGTGCTTCTGATTGAATCGACCGTGAAAGGCGGCTCAATGCATACGATCGATGCCGCGATGGAACAGGGCCGAACCGTCTTTGCACTGCCGGGGCGAATTGATATGCCCGGCGCACGCGGCCCGCATCGTTTGATTAAAAACGGCGCAAAATTAGTTGAATCGCTGGACGATATTTTGGAGGAGTTTGAGTTTTTGATTCCTGAAGCGGAGCGGCAGGCGCCGGCGGCGGAGACCGCAGCGCGGCCCGACGTGCCGTTGACGGAGGCGGAAACTAAAATTGTAGAAGCGCTCTGGAACGAGGCACTCGACGTCGACTCGCTGGCGCGCACGGTTGGGATGAAAAGCTACGAACTCAGCGGACTGCTGCTGGGCCTCGAAATGAAACGCGTGGTCTGTATGCGCCCCGGCCGGATGGTTGAACTGGCGGATGATTTAAGAACAGGATTTAGATAACGGACTGCGTATTACGTATTGCGTATTGCGTATTGAGGATTGCAGGTCTGGGTCGAAAAATGGATAACGCGAGATGCGAGATGCGAGATGCGAGATGTGTAATGCGTAATGCGTAATGCGTAATATGAACAATACGCATGACACGGGATACGCAATACGTAATACGTAATACGCAATACGCAATACGCAGTACGCAATAAGGAATTGAAATGGGAAAAAATTTGGTAATTGTGGAGTCGCCGGCAAAGGCGAAGACGATCGGAAAATATCTGGGCAAGGACTATACGGTGATGGCCTCGGTGGGCCACGTACGCGACCTGCCGCAAAAAACGCTGGGCGTGGATATTGAGAAAAATTTTGAGCCGGAATATGTCAGCACGACGCGCGGTAAAACGGTGCTGAAGGAGCTCAAGGCAGAAGCCAAAAAATGCGAAAAGGTATTCCTCGCGCCTGACCCGGACCGCGAAGGAGAAGCGATTGCCTGGCACCTTTTTGAAGCGCTGAAAAAGACGGTTCCGGAAGAAAACTTTTACCGCGTGACCTATAATGAAATTACGAAATCAGCGATTCTGTCGGCGTTTGAGCAGCCGCGTAAGATTGATATGAACCGCGTAAATGCGCAGCAGGCGCGGCGCGTGCTCGACCGCTTGGTCGGTTTCCAAGGCAGCCCGGTGGTGCGCAAGCAGATCCGCGGGGCACAGAGCGTTGGCCGTGTGCAGACGGTGGCGCTGCGGCTGGTCGTTGAGCGCGAGAAGGAGATTGAAGGGTTTACGCCGGAAACCTATTTTTCCGTCGGCGCCGAAGTCCGCAAACAGGAAGCTCCGCTTGATCCCTTCATCGTAAAGCTGGCGCGCATCAACGAAGTGCCGGTCGGCATCAAGGACCGAAAGCTCCTTCCGGGCGCGGTTAAAACGAAGGAGCAGCTCGAAGCGATGCAGCGCGAGCTGGAAACCAGCACGCTCAAGGTGAGCGATGTCTATACCAAGCAGGTCACCCGCCGGGCGCGCGCTCCGTTCATTACCAGCACACTGCAACAGTCGGCCTCGGGATCGCTCGGCCTCGCTCCGGCGCGTACGATGAGCATTGCGCAGAAGCTTTATGAAGCAGGATTGATTACCTACATGCGTACCGATTCGTTCAACATTGCGCAGTCGGCGCTCGTCGAAGTACGCGATTTTATCCGCGAAAATTATGGCGCGGAATATCTGCCGGAAAAACCCAATTACTATAAGAGCAAGGGCACCGCGCAGGAAGCCCACGAGGCGATCCGTCCAACCGATGTTTCCGTGGTGCCCGGAAACGAAGGCGTTAAACTCGATGCGGCAGAGCAGAAGCTTTATCGCCTGATCTGGGAACGCTTCACCGCCTGCCAGATGGTGCCCGCCAAGATTGATCAGCGCACGGTGGAGGTCGAAGCCCGCTCGGAAAACAACTATCTGTTCCGCGCAACCGCCTCTGAAATTACCTTCCCCGGATATATGCGCGCCAGCGGCATTGAGGCCGCCGCCGATGCCTCCAAAAACGGCGAGAGCGACGAAGCAGAAACCGATGCCCTGCCGCCGCTGACCAAAGGCGAACCGCTCGACGTGCTGAACTGGCTGGCGGAGCAGAAGGAAACCAATCCGCTGCCGCGCTATTCTGAGGCCTCGCTCATCCGTGCGCTGGAAGAAAACGGCGTGGGACGCCCGAGTACATACGCCGCCATTATGTCCAAGCTCGACGAGCGCGAATATGTCCTGAAGGAAAAGCGGTCGCTCATTCCGACCGAGCGCGGCAAAGAGCTGATCGATCTGGTGCTCAAAACCGAGGCCAAGTTAAAATCGTCGAACAAGGTGGATCTGTTTGAAACGCGTTTCACCGCCGATATGGAAACCCGGCTCGACCATATTGAAGAAGGGAAGATCGAGTGGACGGATATGATGCAGGGCTTTTATCCCTCCCTCCTCGAATGGATCGAACACGCCAAAGAGACCGCCGACCCCGGAATGGTGGGAAAATGCTTCCAGGCGCTGGATCATGTGAGCGAATGGATGCCCCCCGTTAAATCCGGACGCCGTACGTACGACGACCACAAAACCTTTGAAGACCTCAGAGGAAAGGTGAACGGCGGAGAGCTGATTTCCAAACGCCAAGGCGAAATGCTCCACAAAATGTGCTGCCGCTATATTCACCAGATTCCCGATGCCCTCTCGAAAGAGCTGGAGCTGGTCGAACCCGAGGCCGTGCGCTCAGACACGCCCGAAAAGCTGGAGCTGCTTGCACGGGTTAAGTTTGATGAGCCGCGCAAGGTCGGGAAACGCACGTTCGACGATAAAAAGTTCTGCACCTCGCTCAGCGATCAGATCGCTTTGGGCAAACGCCTGAGCGAGCGTCAGCTCGATTATCTCGACACGATGCTGACCAAATATTCCGAGCAGATCCCCGACTTCGATGCCGTGAAAGCCAAGTTTAAGCTCGGCGAAAAGAAAGAGGTCGTGGCCGATCCCTCTACCACACCGCTACTGGCCTTGATGCAGCACGTCCGTGTATGGGCCGAACCGACCAAACGCGGCAACCGCGAGTTTAACGATAAAAGCTTCTTTGAATCGCTCGCCGCGCAGTTTAAGTCCAAGGGTGCCCTTTCGGACCGCCAGATCGCCGCGCTCAAAAAGATGGCCGCGCGTTACGCCGACCAGATCCCGAACTATGCACAGATGCAGGATCAGCTCGGCCTCCTCCCGCCCCGCAAACCGAAAGCCAAAAAGGAAGCTTCAGCCGAATAACTATTCAACAGAAGACCGCAAAGATCGCGAAGAGTAAAAATGAGCGCAGAAAACAGATTCGACCAGGCCGCAGAAGAGTGGGATTCGTTGGAGCCGCGCAAAAAGATGATCCGAGCGATCAGCGAGCGCATGTTTGAGCGACTCCCGCTCAACGCCGAAATGGACGTACTCGACTTCGGCTGCGGAACAGGGCTGCTCTCACTGCGGGTGGCCGATCAGGTAAAATCGCTGACGGGCATCGACAGCTCCACTGGTATGCTCAAAATGTTTGAGCAAAAAGCAACGCAGCTGGGCCTGAAAAATACGCAGACACAGTGGCTGGATCTGACGCAAAAGATGGAGATTCCGGGGCAATATGACCTGATCGTCAGCAGCATGGTTTTCCATCACATCAAGGAGTTGAACCCCGTGCTCGTTCTCCTCCACCGCGCGCTCAAACTCGGAGGTCAACTCTGCATTGCCGATCTGGATCTCGATGGAGGCCTCTTCCACGAAAATGCGGTCGATGTCTTTCACAACGGATTCGACCGCAAGGCCTTCGCTGCAGCATTGAAAACCGCCGGCTTCTCAGCGGTTGAAGTGACCGACGCCACCTCCATCACCAAACCCGTCGGCGATGAACTTCGGACATTCTCCATCTTCCTCGCAACAGGAGAAAAATAAACACCAAGCCACAAAGATCCTAAAGCATCCCCTTCGCGACCTTTGCGTCCTTCTGTAAAAAAAATCAGTGTCCATTAGTGTTAATCAGTGGTTCAAAAAATCCGACATGAACGATCCGTGCATAGAACATTTTGTGAACTATCTCGAAGGCGAAAAAAACGCCTCCGACCACACGATACAAAACTATCTCCTCGACATCCGCCAGTTCTGCGAAATCACCTGGGGAGAAAACGCACAGCCGCCCTACCCATGGAGCCGCACCGACCGCTTTTCCGCCCGCAAATTTCTCGTCTTCTTCCAGAAACTCGAAATGGCCCCCACCACCACCGCACGCAAGCTCTCCGCCCTGCGCTCCTTTTATAAATTTCTCCTGCGCGAAGAATATGTCGAACAAAACCCCTTCAGCGGACTCAGCCTGCCGAAAAAGGGCAACTATCTCCCCCAGATTCTCTCTGTAGCGGAAGTCGGCAAACTGCTCGACGCCCCCGCCGAGTATGAGCAACAGCAGAACACCGTCGATCCGCTGCTGAAAATGTGGCGCGAATATATGGTCGCCCGCGATACCGCCATCCTCGAAATGCTCTACTCCACCGGCATGCGCATCAATGAACTCGCCAAACTGCCCGAAACCCAGATCGACCTCCTCGCCGGCGTGGCACGCGTCCGCGGCAAAGGCAAAAAAGAGCGACTCTGTCCCCTCGGCGCCCCCGCCATACGCGCCCTCCAGAAAAACCTCGAATTGCGGGAAAACGTCTGGCTGGTCTCTGGCAAACGCGAACCACGCACCCCCGTATTTCTCAACAAAAACGGAGGTCCCATCACCGCCCGATCCATTGAGCGCATGATGAAAAAATATATCCTCTTCTGCGGACTCAACGCCGAGCTCACACCGCACAGCCTGCGCCACAGCTTTGCCACCCATCTCCTCGACGCCGGGGCCGACCTGCGCAGCGTACAGGAACTCCTCGGCCACGCCTCCCTCTCCACCACACAAATCTATACCCACGTCTCCATCGAACGCATTAAAGAAGTCTACCACCTCGCCCACCCAAGAGCCTGACGACTGGCGCCCAAAACCTGTTCAATTTTCCATTTTTTTCCCATTGACCACACTAAGCGTTCTCTATACATTCCTCCCCTCTCACGCACCGCAGGGTACGGAGAATATCTTAATTTTTAAGCGCAGCCATAGCTCAATTGGATAGAGCACCTGACTACGAATCAGGAGGTTGC
>CAYOBH010000080.1:2556-4120 GCA_964402125.1 uncultured Verrucomicrobiota bacterium | reverse complement strand
AAGCGCAGCCATAGCTCAATTGGATAGAGCACCTGACTACGAATCAGGAGGTTGCAGGTTCGATTCCTGCTGGCTGCGCCACTTTTTTATAACCCCTGTAAGTTCAACAACTGCAGGGGTTTTTGTTTGGCCTTATGTCGCTTTTTTGTGGCCCAACGCTCCGCCTCCTCTCCGTACCGCGCCGGCTCATGCACCTTCGGCCCGCGTTGGGCTTGTCCATCGCGCCGATCAGGTAGCAGGGTACTCTCATCAGGATTGCTCCTTGTCGCGAAAAGCCAGGTACGTTCCTGTTTGATCCTTGCTCTTGGGTATGGAACTATCGTCCAGCGGTTTGGAGTGTAGCCACCATGATAATATTGAAACACATCGTACGATCGGCATTTATGTGCACGCTGGCGCTGAGTCCATTTTCGGCTTTGGCGCAGGTGCGGATCAGCGAATTTATGGCGTCGAATTCGAAGACTCTGGCTGATGAAGACTTCGAGTATGTCGACTGGATCGAATTGCAGAATACCTCTCCCGTGACAGTTGATCTATGCGATTGGGCACTCACCGACAATCAATACGATCTCTCGAAATGGAAATTTCCATCGACCAATATGCCGCCGGGAGGATTCCTTGTTGTATTCGCGTCGGACAAGGATCGCCGAATACCCGGAGAACCGCTGCACACCAGTTTCAAGCTGGATGCCGATGGCGAATATCTCGCGCTGGTCGATCCCTCCGGGAATAATGTCAGCACGGAGTTTGCACCGGTATATCCATCCCAAGTTCCGGATGTGTCGTTCGGTTTTGCTTCTTCGTCAACCAATGGAACGCCGGTTCTCACCGATGCGGCCCTCTATTTCACGCAGCCCTCGCCGGGCGAAGAGAATATGGGAGGGGCCTTCATACCCGGCCCCGGCATCGCCGATGTGGTCCATATGCCGAATGTGCCGCTCGACAACGACGATATCCTTGTAACGGCGAAGGTATTTCCCACCGCCCATCCCGTTTCGCAAGTCGTGCTCCATTACAGGGTCATGTTTGAAGGGGAAGTTGCCGTGAGCATGGTTGACGATGGAGCACATGGCGACGGAGCTCCGGACGACGGGATCTATGGCGCCACCATCCCCGCGAGTGCGGCATCGATCGGCCAGATGGTGCGCTATTACATCACGGCAGAGGATACGAATGATACGACAGCGCGTTTGCCGGTGTTTACCGACCCCGCCTCCACCGCCGAATACTATGGCACGGTTATCGAGCCCGGTTATGTTGACAGCGGTCTGCCGGTGGTCCATCTGTTTGCCCCTCCGTCGGTGCTTCAGCCCGGACCGACCACGACCCAAACGGGGGCCGATTCCGATGCCGGCGGTCGAATCTCGCTCTATTTCGATGGCGAGTTCTATGACAACGTGCTCATGTTCCTGCGGGGCAACACGACGGCCGTCTATAATAAAAAATCGCACCGCATCCGCTTCAATACCGAGCATACCTTCCGGCACAACGAAGGGGTAGAACGCATCAAGAACACCTCGTTCGTGGCGGACTATTCCGACCCAACCTACATGCGGCAAGGCTT
>CAYOBH010000080.1:0-2456 GCA_964402125.1 uncultured Verrucomicrobiota bacterium | reverse complement strand
AAAAAACGCGCCGTTGGGACTCCGAGAGTCTGGATTATATCGACCTCGCGAACGCGATTTCGGGATCTCTTTCAACGGGGCAGCGGATGACGAACATATTCGATCGGCTCGATCTGCCCGAAGTCATCAACTACATGGTCGCAGCCCGGATCGTAAACGAGAGCGACGATGTTCGGGCCAATATGAGCCTGTATCACGACAACGATGGAGACGATCTGTGGCGCATCATTCCCTTTGACATGAATCTCTCTTGGGGGGCCTCGTACTATTTGAACTCCGGTTACGATGGCATCCAGGTTGCCAACGATCTTCTCAAATGCCACCCCTTCTACGGAACCTCGCAAGCCGTTCCGTCGGGCTACAACTGGAATCGTCTTTACGATGTGATCATCTCGGTGCCGCAGACGCGCGAGATGTATCTGCGGCGAATGCGCACAGTGCTCGATGAATATGTGATGCCGCCCGGAACGTCGCCGGAGGAGTCGCCCATCTACCAAAAGGCCCTAGAGTGGCTAAGCCTGATCGGCAATGATGCAGCACTCGATCGCGCTTGGTGGGGCTGGCCGGCCAAGGGAGGACAGGGAAACTTTGATCCGGGAATTGATCCAGCCGATGGCGTGGCCATCCTTCTGAACGATTATCTGGATCAACGACGGCAGCACCTGTACGGCAAGCACAGCGTGGCCAACACCACCCTAGCCGTAGGTATCACGAAATACGACAATGCCGGCATTCCTCTTCCGCAGCCGGATAACGCCATCCTGTCAATTGTCTCATGGGACTACAATCCGGCATCGGGCAACCAGGAGGAGGAATACGTACAACTAACCAATGCCAACCACTTTGCCGTGGACATTTCAGGATGGGAGCTGAGTGGCGGCATCCATTTCACGTTCACTCCCGGTACTGTGGTTCCCGCCAACGGCTCGATCTTCGTATCCCCCAATACGCGCGCCTTTCGGTCTCGCTCCACTGGTCCGCGGGGCGGCCAAGGGCTTTTTGTGGTAGGCCCCTGCGATGGATATTTGGATGCGTGGGGGGAGACGTTGACCTTGGTCGACGGAGACCGAATGGTGTCCAGCAATAGCTATGTGGGCTTGCCTTCTCCGGCGCAGCAATATCTGCGCGTCACCGAGATCATGTACAATCCGTTGCCAGCGATGGACCCCTCTGCCGATGCCCAGTTGTATGAATACATCGAGCTGAAAAACATATCGACCAGCGTGACGCTGGATCTGGACAACGTTCGGTTCTCGGAGGGAATCGACTTTAATTTCTCCGGCAGCGCGGCAACCCATCTTGCTCCCCAGGAAACCGTATTGCTCGTGCGCAACCGGAACGCGTTCATTGCCCGCTATGGCGACGGGTTCAATGTCGTCGGCGAGTTTTCTGCCGCACTCGACAACAGCGGAGAAACCCTCCGACTGGAAGATGCCATTGGTGAAACGATCCTTGAGTTCGCCTATGACGATAGCTGGTATCCGATGACGGATGGGTTGGGGTTCTCCCTCGCCATCGTAGATGAAAACGCGCTGCGGACCACGTGGGGAATCAAATCAAGTTGGAGAGCAAACGGTCAACTCCTCGGGCCTCCCGGGCCGGCGGGTCCTGCGTTCCTGGTTCATCCAGCCAGCCAGACGGTGGCCGCAGGCTCCAGCGTGGACTTTTCGGTTGTGGCAACCGGCTCTGCACCTGTTTCGTTCCAGTGGTATTTCAATGATGCTCCCTTGGCTGCGGATACCGATACGTTGACGCTTATGAATGTCCAGGAATCCGATGCGGGGCAGTATTATGTCGTTGCTTCCAATATCCTAGGCGTGGCGACCAGCTCGATAGCCTCGCTGGTGGTCGTTCCCATCGATACGGATGGGGATGGAATGCCGGATGAATGGGAACAAACCAACGGCACGAATCCTATGACAGATGATGCGGACGACGATCCGGATGGTGACGGGCTGAGCAACATCCAGGAATATAGTGCGGGAACGCATCCAACCAATGCCTTGAGCGTGCTTGCATTCACCTCGATCGGGGCCATCGGGGATGGTGTCGAATTCAGCTTCGATGCCGTCGCCAACCATTCCTATGCGATCCAGTTCCGGCCTTCGCTCGATAGCGGAAACTGGCAGACCTGGACGGTGATACCCTCCATGCCGAATGACCGTACGCTATGGTTAACCAACGGAGTCTACGACTACTCGAACTGGTTTATCCGGATCGTCACGCCCGCCGAACCATGATCCTAAAAAATGCAGTAGAGAAACCGCAAATGAACGTTAATGGACGCAAATAAAAACCGAAAGGGTCAGTCCCCCGAAAGGGTCAGTCCCGTAATCTAAGCCGAAAGGGTCAGTCCCGTAATCTAGTAAAAATATAAATTACGTTATTACGCCGAAAGGGTCAGTCCCGTAATCTAGTAAAAATATAAATTACGTTATTACGGGACCGACCCTTTC
>CAYOBH010000079.1:2973-11304 GCA_964402125.1 uncultured Verrucomicrobiota bacterium | reverse complement strand
GCCATCCGTCAACTCGGTAACAAATCCCGAAATATCCACCTGTTGAATCGAGCGCCCGGGTTCCGAGTTGATGCTGACTGCGTCAGCTACGGTTACCACATGCTCTCGGCCATCTCCGGGAACATGATTATAAATGCCCTGCGCAATGGCATCCATCAGGTCTACACGTCCACTGCTGGACTCGCCCAGAATCAGCGTGAGGCCGCTGGGAATACCCAATCCGCGAATGCTTCCAGCGTGTGGAACTTCCACCTCTTGAACCAAGGAATCGTCCACCTCCAGCGGGACCACCCGCTCACAGTCGGGCATATCGGAACCGCGCGCACGGGCCAAAAGGGCACCGTCGCCCACATACGCCACCTGCCCACTGGCGGTCAAATGCTGACGCAGTTGATCGCTGTCCTCCATTCCGTTCACAAAAGCATCAATATCTGCGGTTTCAATGTTGCAGTAAAGAAGACTGTTGGAAACCACTTCAGGCAGGTCCTCAAAAAAGATTGATTTGGCCAGATCGCCGTTAATCGCCATCATCGGATCGCCGTCCACAAAGGTTTTCTGAACGGGAAGAATAATCTTAACACGCACCTCGATATATTCCTTGGTCAACAACAGTCCGTTGCGCGGCAGAATGGCCTGATTGGGAGTGGAGACCAAAATGCTGCGGCGAGCTATCCCGTTGCGGTCAAAATTTGCGACATTCACAATATTATCAGAGAGGCTGCGCAGCAGATAATCTTCCACGGCCGTGCGGCGCACCGGAGTATCAAACAGATAATCCGGAATCTCGGCAATGGTCTGCGGAACACGAATCGTGAAAATCGGGCTAAGAACATCGCCGGCACCCAAATCAATCCGGCTGCATTTAATGACGTAGCGGGCAAAGTCAAAATCACCCACCAGCTGCTGATATTCGGCAGAGGGGTGCCCATCTAACTCGGTCAATAGTTTATAGAGTTCCTTCTTATCCTTCATAGCGTAATCGTCCTTCTTATTGCATTAAAAATATCCCTGCCCACAATCTAAAACAGATGCCTTACTGTGCCTTTTCTGCGCCTTCATTTAAAGCGGTCTTTCACATTTTTTTGCCGTTTGCTTCAACAGCCGGACAAACCCGCTGCACCCAAAGAAACCAACCCGGAAAGAATGAGAGGGTATAGAACCCACCTCCGATGTCAAAATCATTCTGGACAACCCTCCGCTCCCCGCTAAGCTCTGGAACATCAACCCGCTGCCCCGCTTTGGAGGAAAC
The DNA here is from genome assembly GCA_964402125.1 of uncultured Verrucomicrobiota bacterium. Lineage (GTDB taxonomy): Bacteria > Verrucomicrobiota > Kiritimatiellia > Kiritimatiellales > Pontiellaceae > Pontiella. Next base: position 10,055 of record CAYOBH010000079.1, on the reverse strand, counting down.
CCATGAATTTTGAATTTGCCACCGCTCAGCGCATCATTTTTGGCGCAGGAAAGATTGCCGAACTCCCTCGCCTTGCAGCCTCTATGGGAACTCGTGCCGCCCTCATTACCGGATCCAACGCTGAACGCATTGCCCCCGTTTTTAACCTGTTACGCAAATGCGGAGCTAACCCCGCCGCGTTCAGCATCACGGAAGAACCCACCACCACCCGCTTAATCACCATTACAGAGCAGGCCCGAAAACTGGGCTGTGACTATGTCGTTGCCTTCGGCGGCGGCAGCGTTATAGACGCAGGAAAGGCCTTGGCGGCTCTTCTCACCAATCAACAGGATCTGTTTGACTATCTCGAAGTCATCGGAAAAGGAGAACCGCTATCCAACGCACCGGCACCCTGCATTGCCGTTCCGACCACCGCCGGAACCGGGGCAGAGGCCACACGCAACGCCGTTCTTCTTTCTCCGGAGCATCGGGTCAAAGTGAGTATGCGGCACCCGTCTATGCTCCCCACCGTAGCATTAATTGATCCTGAACTGATGCTCTCCATGCCGCCCGCCGTCACGGCCTCAACCGGACTCGATGCCTTCACTCAGCTCCTGGAGGCCTTCACCTCCAATAAGGCCAATCCCCTTACGGATGCGCTGTGCCGGGAAGGGCTCAAACGCGTTTCGCGCTCGATCCTGAAGGCCTACACGAATGGAGCCAACCTCGAAGCGCGCACCGACATGGCCATGGGAAGTCTGTTCAGCGGAATCGCCTTGGCCAACGCCGGACTGGGCGCGGTTCACGGATTCGCCGGACCGATCGGAGGCATGTTCAAGGCCCCGCATGGAATGGTCGGTGCATCGCTCCTCAGCGCGGTGGTTAAAACCAACCTCCACGCGCTTAAAGCGCGTGACCCAGAAAACCCGGCGCTGGACAAATACGTCGAAGCAGCGCTCCTCATCACAGAAAATCCCGACGCATCCATCAACGCTCTTCAGATTCGGATCGAACAGCTTTGCCGTCAAATGCAGGTGCCTGGACTTAACGCATTCGGCATCGATTCCTCCGACATTCCAGCGATTGTCGAAAAGGGAAAAAGAGCGGGCAGCATGAAAGGCAATCCGATCGCGCTGACCGATGAGGAGTTGGCGCAGATTCTCCGCGAATCGCTGATCCTCTAGAGCGCAGAACAGAAGGCCGATTTTGCCTTTGCACGCAGATCGGCAATGGCGGTCGCCATATCGGCTTGTCGAAAAAGATAGGATCCCGCGATAAACAGATTCACGCCGTGCGCCGCCGCCGAAACGATCGTCGAGCCATCGATCCCGCCGTCCACCGCAATATCAACCCATGGAGCGCGGCGGCGAATTGCAGCCACCTTTTCCTCTACATAAGAGAGATATTTTTGCCCGCCGAACCCGGGATGCACCGACATGACCAACACTTCATCGACAGACCGGGCGTCCAGAATCTCAAAAATAGACTCTGCCGGCGTTTCCGGATTCAGCGTAATCCCTGCCCGTCGACCCAGTGCCCGGATTGCCGACAATGTTTCAGCGACCTCACATTTTGATTCAACATGAATCAGAATCGTGTCTGCGCCCGCTGAAGAAAAGGCCCTTATATGGTCCTGCGGCCTCGTAACCATTAAGTGCACACTCCGGGGAAGCTGAACGCTATTCGCGGCCATTTTCACCACGTCCGGTCCAAAACTAATGTTCGGCACAAAGACCCCGTCCATCACATCCACATGAATCTGATCCGCCCCGGCCGATGCTGCGCGGCGGCACTCTTCCGCCAAACGGCCGAAGTCCGCCCCCAAAATCGACGGCATGATTTGAATATCCGGCATATTGCTCCCTCACACACATTTAAGGCGGCGAACCTACAGGAGCCCCGCCCGAGGGTCAAGATTCGCAAGCCAAAGACTTCACTGCCGACTGACGATTGTCGATTTCAGATTTTAGATTGCGGGTTTATGGGTCTTCGACGCCTTTGTTTGGCAAGGCAGGCAAGGATGCCCGCGATACGACAAACAAGGCAGGCAAGATGCCTGCGGTACGGAAGGCAGACAAGGATGCCTGCCCCACAACCATCCGTTTGTAGTTCACGCTTCAGCGTGTCCCATGGTCTATTTTCCAGACAGCCTCAAGGCTAAACTACATGCCCACTGCACTTTGGGGAAATCATTCTGTCCCCGAATCTAGTGGCCGATTCAGCACAACGGAGCAAGATGTTCCGTCTACCATAAAAAAAGCGGCTCCCGAAGGAGCCGCCTTTATCCGTTCTGAACAAGGTCAGAACTTAGTTGTTATTGATTGGCTCGCAGCTTGTAGAAGAGGCTGGATTCTTCGCCAAATGGAATCGTAATAGTCCAGTTCGCGCCCTGCAACACCGGTTCAACCCCTTGCCCTTGAACAACGCCCCAACCATTCGGATTCGTTAGATCCGCATTGGTCATAAGGCTGTAGTTGTTGTTTCCTCCGGTTGACAACCACGAGATCGCAAGCGGTCCACCAGCAGGTGCGGTCACGCTGATCTCAGGACTTTCCGGCGGAGGCGGAGGATTGTTGTCGTACTTGTTAAGATAATGATCCATTGCCTGATCCTCTGTCACGATGCCTTTGTAAATGCGGACATCATAAACGGTACCAGCAAACAACGGGTCATGTTGCCACTGAGAGCGACCGATCCAGTTATTGTAATCTTTAAACTCCGCCAAGGGAGCAAAGCTAACGGGCAGTGCATATTCTTCTACTTCCACGTTAACCCGGATACCGTTCCGGTACACGTAGAATGCACGACCTACTGTGTCAACTGCGGTAACTACATGATTCACTTTCTTATCAGCAAGTTTTTTGATGTATAAGAACTTTGTTGTAGTAGGCGCATCCGCTAACCGCAAAGACATTTGACCGTAACCCGTATCCGAGTTAGCAACGAGTACAAAGCAGTTATTGGTATTCGGATCCTTCCAAGCAGATGACTTACCGTCTCCATCATAAGAGGTTCCGAAGTCATAAATGCGTGCCCATGCGGTCGTCATGTCGGTCTCGAAGCGAATCTCAATGGTCAGCGCCTCACTATCAAGTTCACTGATGATGCCGTTCGGAAGCTCTATATAAGAGCCAGCATTAGCTGCATCGCCCGCTGCTTCACCGTTATTCCATTGTCCGTTTGTTCCACCGCCGACCAGCTTAACGCCGCCGTCGCTTCCCCTTGATACGCGCTGATGTCTGAGTCCAACGATCTTTCCGTTTTTACCGCCCTCGGAATCGATTACGGTACGTCCTTCAGCTTCATCGAAGGCCCAATGATGTGCCAACTCCGGCTCAACGGTACGCATACCGGCCATAAAGAACTCCCATGAATTCGTTATACCTACCGGGGAAGTATCCGAATCAGACTGCACGATGATCGTAGCAGTATGGTTTGTTACCACAGCAAGACCAGAGGTTACATAAGTCACCGTACTGGTGATACCGTTCCTTTGATACTTATACTTCGCATCATTCGGATCAATCACTTTGCCATCCAACATCATCGTAACAAGGTTGGATTTTACCGTGTTGTCCCCAACGTCAAGAATCACCGCTGTCAAGGTGGGATTCGTAAACACGTTTCCTTGAGGCGTCGTAGATTCTAAACGCGCATACGGAATAAAGGCCTCATCTTCATGTTCTTGAATCTGCAGACCACTAATGATGCAGTCTACACCGAATCCGGCGTGGAACGAAATAACACCATCTTTGGTCGGTGTTACACGCTCGAAGACGATGTAGTTTTGTCCATCAACGCAGGCCGAGAAATCGTTTGCTGTTTTAGCTCGATTTGCCGATACCGAAACATTGTCGCGCTCAGCAGGGGAGACCGTCTTTGAATTGTCCCCATCAAGCGGGAAGCCTTCTGTAATATCAAACCGCGAGGCGTTTTCGTTCCACGTCCACGTCGATAAGATATAGAGGTCATAGGCCGCCGTATCATTCAGCCCGGTAATCGACCAATAGGAATCATGATTATACCCTTGGCCTTGATACGATCCACCGACCCAACCCTTGAACAGATCGACCCGTATTTCACCGCCGCCGGTATAGTTGTTACCCCAGTCATAGGTACCATAGGTAAGAATCGAAATCGGATTTTCTCCATTGGTATCCAAGATGGTATTGATGAAGTTGTTGGTCTGCACCGCCCTCGGATTAGTAGTTCCCTTAATATTATTCCAGGCATTTGCACCAGAAGGAGGAGCAATAGCAACGGTACCCTGGGCAACATCGCGTGTTGTACCATTTGATGGGCCTGCAATATTAATATTCCACATTCTGTCGTCCACGGGGGTTCTTACATTGAAGTTCCACGTGTTGGTTACTACATCAAACCCATCGTTGGCGCTAGTAACAATGACTTTCGCCGTATGCGTACCCATGCTAAGCACACCGGAAACCGCACTAACCGTCGTGGTGGGACCGACTGTAGAAACCTGCGCACTCAGTTCATTATCGTCCAGCAACAGCTTCGCACTTCCCAATGTGTCAACTTTATTAATAACCTTAACCGACACATTAGTCCTATCCGTGATCACTGTCATCCCCGGAGATTTATCTGCGAAGGAGTACGCCTCACCCATCGTGAAGGTAAACGTATTGGACATAGCGCCCCCTCCGGAGTTCGGGTGATTTGCCAGAACATACAAACCAGTGTATGTATTCATAGGCTTCAACGGTACTTCATCTAATTGCGCATAGAGCGTAAAACTACCGTCACCGTTGTCGTCATACCATTTATTCTCCAGCTCCCCTACTCCATTGATCTCAATCTTAGAACCGGATGGGTAAAAATCACCTATCACTTCCGTGAATGGAACGGTCACTAATATCGGGTTAAGTAAGCCAGTACCCTTCGGAGTCACAGCACCCACTGCAAAGAATTTATCTGATGGGCTTAACTGTACAATAAAGGAACGGTCTCCCACTCCTTCACCGGTAGGCAGCGTCATCGAATTATTTCCGGCACCATTATCCCCGCTGTTATACGCTGTGCCGCCCGCATAGGTACCACCGGCCAAGCCGTCCATATTAAATATGGGATTGTGGACGTCAGCTGACCCTGTCGTTACGTCAAAGCCGTATTGCTTATCGGCTTGGAGCACAAGCGTTTCAGGAAGACGGAGTTGAATCCAATTTCCTGAAAAATTAGTCATCGAATTCACAGTGTTTAAAGTGTACGAAGCCAGCACAAAGCCGTTCGTTCCATCCTTCGCCGGATCCGTAATACGGAGGGTCAGAGCCTTATTCGCGCTATAATTGAACCACATAGCGTTCGACGCATCATCGTCTCTCGTTTCATAATATGCAGTTTGTTTAATCCAGACGGAATCCAAATCAAAGCCGGAGCGGCCACCAACTGGTCCCGGAACAGTAAAAGTCTGGCCATGTGCAGGACGATCACTTCCGGAAACAAACGTCCATTCGTGTCGAAGATTACCATTGGTTTCATTATTCCCAATATTATTGGTCATTCCAGTAGCCGTGCCCAAGAAATATTGATCGTATAAACCTAAAGTTGTAGGAATATTGTCAACCTCCCAGGTGGTTACGCTATTCGCTCTCCCGGCCACCGTAAAGGACGACTTGTTTGTAAAAACGTCATTATCCGTATCTTCGACTGTTAACTCGAAATTAACCTTCTGACCTCGTTCCAACGGGCTCGTAACATAAGTCGCGGTCGACGTTCCGCCTTCGGAAACAACATCAGCTGCCACCGGAATCCCGTTAATCCAAAGATTAATCTGTTTTGCTTGATTGATGCCATCGTAAACAGTGCCCACAACCGTCGGTGTAAGGTCAGCAACAACAGCATTGTTTGCAGGAGACATCGCATACGCAAATTCATTCCCCATCTTAAACGAATAGAAATATTTGTTGGTATACTGGCTGGTCCAAAGTTCGAGAGCGAAGTAAGCGTTGGAGTTCGCACCGAACGTAAATTCGCCCGAAGTGATTCTGTTCGTGGTTCCACCTATAGGATCGATTCCTGTCTCTACGGAGTCTGTTGCAATAACTTCACCGTTTAAATTGAATTCCGCTTCTTCAAGTTCCGTTCCAAAAGTGATGACGTTCGCGCTGAACTTCACTGGATTTTTAGCTACCGTACTGCCGTTGGCCGGAGTAAGGTTTTCAATTCTAACTTCCGGCAGGTACCAAGGATTCTGGTTTTTGCTCCTTGTGGTCGGGAAAGCAATCGCTTGAACAGCATAATTGCCGGTATTAAATCCCGTCCATGCAATCTGCGAGCTCACGGCACCTCTGGCATACCATTGGGAACCTGCGACAATACTGCCGCCGCCAGTGACTATAGCCGAATCTATCCACTCCCATCCCGCGGGAGGCTGCAGGTTGTTTCCGCTGTTATGGGAAGCATAAGAAACCACAAACATATTGTTGGTCCCTATGACAACCGTGTTATTCTGCTGACTCGCCGCAACAGCAGGAGTCAAGTTGGGAAGAATGGTTGTGTCAACCCCGGAAAGACCCAAAGCCCCAAAGCCACAAGCATTTTGGTTGTTGCTGCTTTTCGCCGTAGTCTGCACAGTAAGGGTCATATTGCTTCCGGTAGGCGGATTGTACCAATAAAACATAGCCGTACGCTGGGCACTGTTAAGAACACACCCATCTGCCACTACTTCGCCATTGAGCATTGCATTCGTTCGATATTCGCCGTTAGCATCTACATATACACCAAGTGCAAGCGCATTTACACTTTCAGGAAGCGAAAGAGCGGTGCTATACACAAACCCGACGTTCGTTTGAAATTGGCCGTTTCCTACGTCCCGTATATCCGTAACTTGAGCTGAAGTAACCGCCGAAGCCTTAGCGAACCACATCGATTCAACCTTAGCGGGAAGCTCTTGGGCGGACGCCGCCCCGGCAATCATCGAGACGGCAAGAAAACAGAATAGATTTCTTAGCCCTCCCCTCTTTTTCCATGACCGCTCATGGAAAAACTCTGTAAACAACGACGATTTCGTTGTTTTCAATGCTTTATTTGTTCGCATTTGTTCCTCCTCAATTTTGGATTTAACTTTACCTCTATCTTACCAT
>CAYOBH010000079.1:0-2873 GCA_964402125.1 uncultured Verrucomicrobiota bacterium | reverse complement strand
TCCGTGGCCATTTGCCGATGTTCAGCGTTGCAGCGGGGGTTTTGCTATTTTTTGCCCCCATTGCTTCTACAGCCGATTCGCCAAATACGATGCGTGTACTCCGCGTCAGCGCCGCGACCGATAATTATCCCTACAGTTATGAGGCTAACGGCAAGCTCACCGGCTACGCGGTCGATATGCTGGATGCCGTGGCGAGGGTGATGAATGTCCGCCTTGAACGGACGCCGGTGCCGGCCAAGCAGGATATTTCCAATTTAAAATCTGAAGATTTTGATATTTTTCAATTTCATGCGCCCTTGGCAGAGGGTTCCCCCGTTGTCGCTTTTTCTCAGCCGATTCTAGTCAACATGGGGGATGTCTTTGTTCGAAAAAACGATACACGTTTCGCTTCTATCGATGATTTACGAAAAAAAGGGGTCCGCGTGGCGGTTGCGCAGGGCGGACAGGAATATTTGCTCGCACGAGGCTTTGACCCGTCGAACCTTCAGCTTTCCACGAGCACAGAGGCGATTCTCGCCCTTTCTAAAGGAGAGGTGGACGCCGTGCTGCTTACCCGCCTGACGGGGCTCACCCAAGCGCATCACAGCAAGGTAAAGAATGTCCGTCCGTTGGGCTTGGTCATGTCGGATTTTAAGGTTACGTACAGCATTGCAACCCGCATAGATAACACGGAGTTGCTGCAACAAGTCAACGAGGCCCTGGCATTCCTCTCGACCTCAGGAGAGACCGTCGAAATCTATACCCGATGGTTCGGTCGCTACGAAGCGAAGGGTCCCAGCCTGGCTCAAATTCTCGCTCCGGCGGCAGCCGTTCTTGCCATTGCCCTGATCGTGACGTTGATTTTACTCCGGCGCCAGCATCGGTTGCGGCACCGCATCAGCGCTCAAGCGGAGGAGCTCCGACTCAGTCGGGGTGTTCTCGCAGAAGCGCAACGTTTTGCCCATCTCGGTCATTTTCAATATCCGTCTTCCCGTGATATCCCGGCGGTCTGGTCGGAAGAGACTTTTCATATTTTTGGATTTAATCCGGGCGGCCCTGTTCCAGACCCCGAACAGATCTTGGCGCTTGCCGTTCCGTCCGATCAGGAACGGTGGAGAAAGGCCATGGTATTGGACGGCGGAGGGGCCCCTTATGAGTTTGATATTACGATCGATGCCCGTTCCGGTCAGCGCAAGATCCTCAACGTACTCGGACACCCAATGGTTGATGCTTCAGGCGTGCAGAACGGAACCTTCGGCACGGTACAGGATGTCACCGCATCCCGCGCCGCTTCTGCGGCGCTGAAACAATCGGAGCTTTTACTCCGAGGTCTCTTTGAAAACCTGCCCGTAGGATTGAGCGTTTTAGAATATCAGCAGAACAACTGGTGCGTACTCTCTGTCAATCCGGAGATGGTTCATCAGTTAAACGGAAAAACTCCCGATCCAGGAACACCCATTACCGAAATCGGACTGCCGACGAAATTAACCCGCTTTTGGTGCGAACAGTTTGATCGTGCCATCCGCCACAGAGAAACTCTTCAGTTTGAATATGAATCAGACCCCTCTCTCAAATATTATTCGTCCGTCGTTCCATTAGTTCTTCCAGACCAATCGCCCCGCTGTTGTTTTCTTTCGAAAGACGTTACCCAACAGATACTCAAGGAACAAGAACTTGCACAAAGCCGACGCCTGCGGGCCATAGGAGAGATGGTCGGCGGAATTGCACACGAGTTTAACAATCTGATTACCCCCATCACGCTCAATGCCGAAATCCTTCTCGGACAGTGCGATGAAAACTCAACCCTACGAAACGATCTGGAGTTGATTGTCGATGCCGGGCGGCGTGCCGGAGAGCTCACCCGACGGCTCTTAACGTTTGGACAACGAAATGATCGAAAACCGGGGCCGGTTGATCTATCTGCGGTTGTGGACACCAATGTTGCGCTGGTACGGCATACATTTGATCGCCGAATCACAATCAAAAGCTCAGTCCCTGGCGATCTTCCGCCATTGATATTGCCCCCCAGCGATCTTCAACAGATCATTCTCAATCTTCTGCTGAATGCTCGGGACTCCCTCGAAGAAAAACTTGAAAAAACACCTTCTTCCGCAAGCTGGAATCCGCAGATCGGTATATCGATAACAATTTGTCCATCAGAAGCTGCTGAAACGGATTCGGGGGTTCCGGATGAGGTCAATCAGTGGGTAAGAGTAACCGTGAGCGACAACGGCTGCGGCATTCCGCCGGAAATCAGAGAGCGTATATTTGAGCCGTTTTTTACCACAAAAATCGTCGGAAAAGGAACCGGCTTAGGGCTCGCAACGATTTGGCATCTGGTTACCGAGTTTGGAGGTCGGATCGATCTCCATTCTGAGCCGAATGAGGGAACCGCGTTCTATATTGACTTGCCGATCTACAGCGGGACCGCTGCCGATGGAACATCTGTTGAACGAGGCGCTGATGGACCACAGACCTCTTTTGATTCACCTCAGAATCTCCATTTTCTTTTGGCAGAAGATGAACCGAGCGTGGCGAAGGTTGTTCAGCGCCTGATTGAAAGCCTGGGACATAAGGCGACCGTCAAAGAGGACGGCCTCAAGGCGATTGAAGCCCTGCGCGAATCTCCGGAGGCTTTTGATGCCGTCATCATGGATCTCAACATGCCCAAGCTTACCGGAGCCAAAGCAACGGCTCAGGCCCGGGCACTGCCGTACGAAAGACCGATCATTGTGATGAGCGGAAGGATCGAGGAGGAAGATCGGGAAATACTTCTCTCCTTCGGCGTCACGGAAATGTTGAGCAAACCGTTTTCCCGGGCCGAATTTGATTCCGTCATTGCGCGCCTGTTCGGTAGGAAATAATGACTGGGCAGTGCCGAACAAACTACCCTG
>CAYOBH010000078.1:0-11479 GCA_964402125.1 uncultured Verrucomicrobiota bacterium | reverse complement strand
CGCGACAGTGTCAATTAGCAGATGGACTTCACTTTGAGTTACACGAAGAAAGCCTTCATCGACTTCAAAACGAACGGGATCTTTGCCCGGGATTTCAATCGATACAATTCCGCTTTTGACTCGCGCCAAAACCGGAATATGCCCCTGATAGATCTGCATTTCGCCTTTTTCGGCGGGAACCGTTACAGCCAGCGCGGTTCCGTCGTAAACCACTTCCTTCGGCGTGATGAGTTTAACCTTCAGCAAAGCCGCCATGGTCAGACTCCTTCGATCACTTCGGCAATACTGCCCTTCATGTAGAAATTGGATTCCGGCACGCTGTCGTGCAGTCCCTCCAGAATTTCTTTGAACCCGCGTACGGTTTCCTCGACCGCGACCTGCCGCCCCTGCTGTCCGGTGAACACTTCGGCAACGGTAAACGGCTGGCTGAGAAATTTTTGAATACGGCGGGCGCGGTTGACGATAACCTTGTCTTCGTTGGACAGTTCATCAATCCCGAGAATGGCGATGATGTCCTGCAGCTCTTTATAGCGCTGAAGAACGGCCTGAACCCCGCGAGCGGTGTTGTAGTGTTCTTCGCCGACGATGTCCGGAGAAAGCGCACGCGAGTTGGACGCCAGCGGATCGACCGCCGGAAAAATTCCCTGCGCGGCCAACGAACGTTCCAGCACGATGGTGGCGTCCAGATGCGCAAAGGTGGTGGCCGGTGCCGGGTCGGTCAGGTCGTCGGCGGGAACATAAACGGCCTGGAACGAGGTGATGGAGCCGGAGCGCGTGGAGGTAATCCGCTCCTGCAGCTCGCCCATTTCGGTGGAGAGTGTGGGCTGATAACCGACCGCGCTGGGCGTCCGTCCGAGCAGGGCTGAAACCTCCGATCCGGCCTGGGAGAAGCGGAAAATATTATCGATAAACAGCAGAACGTCCTGAAATTTTTCATCGCGGAAATATTCAGCCACGGTCAGGGCGGTCAGCGCGACGCGCATACGAGCGCCCGGCGGTTCATTCATCTGGCCGTACACCAGCGCCACTTTAGATTGATCCAGATCGGCCTGATTAATGACTCCCGCCGCAGACATTTCGTGATACAGGTCATTCCCCTCGCGCGAACGCTCGCCAACCCCGGCAAACACCGAATAGCCGCCGTGCTGTTTGGCAATGTTGTTAATCAGTTCCATGATGACCACGGTCTTTCCGACACCGGCGCCGCCGAACGCGCCGACTTTGCCGCCTTTTAAAAAGGGGCAGATCAGGTCGATCACTTTGATGCCGGTCGTCAACAGCTCCGGTTTGGTGGACTGCTCGGTCAGCAGAGGCGGACGACGGTGAATCGGCAGCCGTTTCTCGGCGCGGATTTCGCCGCGTTCGTCAACGGGATCGCCGGTCACATTCATCATGCGGCCCATCACCCCTTGGCCGACCGGAACGGTAATCGGGGTGCCAGTGGTTTTTACCGGCATACCGCGCTGAAGTCCTTCCGCCGCGCCCATGGCGATGGTTCGCACCCAGTGCCCGCCGACATGTTGCTGCACTTCCAGCACCAGCGTATGCGTTATCCCGCTGATGTCGGTATGTTCTACCTCCAACGCTTCATAGATGCCCGGAAGATCGGCGGCACTTTCAAACTCGACGTCCACCACCGGCCCGATCACCTGTACAATTTTTCCCTGTTTCATTGCCGCCTCGTTTCCCTAAATTAAAATGATCCGCCAGCCGTCGACGCGCTGCCGATTTCCAGAAGTTCCTTCGTAATGGAAGCCTGCCGCAGGTTGTTATGAATCAGCTGCAGCCGGTTATCCATATCGCGGGCGTTGTCCGACGCCTGCTTCATTGACACCATGCGGGCGCTGTGTTCGCTGGCGCGCACTTCACGCATGATTTGCAGCAACTGATAATCTAGGCTGCGCAGCAGGAGCGACTCGTACACCGTTTTTACATCCGGCTCGAACTCGAACTCTCCGATGTCTTTGATCTCTTTTTGAGACTCCTCTGCTTTCGTGTGCCGCAGAGCCTCCGGCAGTTTGTCGAAAAGCTCCTGTTCCTGTCCAGCCGGCAGAAAACGCCACGTCAGCGGAACCTGTTTAAAAGTGGAGATATAGTCGCTGAAAACAATGTCCGCAGAGTCGATTTCGACGTCTAGGAAAAGCTGCGCCGCAAACCGGCAGACCATCCGGGCTTCGGAAAGTTTCGGCGGATCGCTGTAGTTGAAATCGACCACCAGCAGCCGTCCGGACTTCTGAATAAATTGCGCCGCCTTGGCGCCGACGGTAATAAACAGCGTTGTGTCGCGGTCATATTTGGCGATTTCGCGGAACACATTGGTGTTCAGCGATCCGCACAGGCCGCGATCCGTTCCGACCAGGATAACCAGCTTGCGTCCACCGTCCCGTTGCTCCATCAGGCCGTGCTGATACATTCCGGCATAGCGGGAGACCTGCGTCAGAATGTCGGTCAGCATGTCGGCGTAGGGGATGCCGAACGTCGCGGCATGCTGGGCGCGCTTCATTTTTGAAATCGACACCATTTGCATGGCCCGTGTGATTTTGGCCATGGAGCGGATCGACCGAATGCGTTGGCGAATATCTCGTAAGTTTGCCATAGGGCTCCGTTAGGACAGCGTTTGATATTCCCCGATAACCTCTTCGAGACTCTGCTTGATTTCCGGCGTCAGCTTTTTCTCCCGCCCGATTTCCTGCAGCAGTTCCTTATGCCGCAGCCGGACAAATTCGAGAAACTTTGCGCGGGTTTCGCGTGTTTTTTCAACGGGCGTGTTGTTGAAAAAGCCCTGCTGGGCGGCCCACAGCTGAACCACTTCCTCTTCCACCGGAAAGGGATTGTATTGAACCTGTTTGAAGAGCTCGGTAATCCGCCGTCCGTGCTCAATCAGCGCAACGGTCTTGGAATCCAGATCCGATCCGAACTGGGCGAATTCTTTCATTTCGTAGTACTGCGCCAGCTCCAGCTTCACTTTCCCGGCAACCTCTTTCATCGCTTTGGTCTGCGCGGCGGAGCCGACGCGCGAAACGGAAATCCCGACCGACATCGCCGGGCGTATACCCTGATGGAACAGGTCGCTTTCCAGGTAAATCTGTCCGTCGGTAATGGAAATGACGTTGGTCGGAATGTAGGCCGAAACGTCACCGTTCTGCGTTTCAATAATCGGCAGTGAAGTCAGCGTGCCGCCGCCGCAGTTTTTCGACAGACAGGCCGAGCGTTCCAGCAGGCGGCTGTGAAGGTAAAAAATGTCGCCTGGATAGGCTTCACGTCCAGACGGACGGCGCAGCACCAGCGACATCTGCCGGTAGGCCACCGCGTGTTTTGAAAGATCGTCGTACACCACGAGCGCATCCATTCCGTGATCCATGAACCACTCGCTGATGGCGGTTCCGCTGAAGGGGGCCAGATATTGCATAGCCGCTGAATCCGCCGCCGTCGCGGCTACGACCACGGTATATTTCAGTGCGCCCCTTTCCTCCAACGTCCGCACCACCTGCGCGACACTCGACTGCCGTTGTCCGATGGCGACATAAACTGAAAACACGGGGTGTACCTTGGTGTCCACAGACAGATCGGCTTCATGATTCAGCCGCGCCTGATTGATGATGGTATCAATGGCAATCGTCGTTTTACCGGTCGACCGGTCACCGATAATCAGTTCGCGCTGTCCGCGCCCGATCGGAATCACCGCGTCAACGGCCAGAATACCGGTCTGCAACGGCGCGGAAACGGACTGACGTCCGATAATTCCGGGAGCCGGACGCTCCAACGGATTAACCTCCGTGGTCTCAATCGGACCTTTGCCGTCCAGCGGACGTCCCAGCGGGTCCACCACGCGCCCAAGCATGCCCCGCCCGCAGGGAACCTCCAGCAGTCGTCCGGTTGAGCGGACGGTTTGTCCCTCATGAACGCTGCCGGCATCGCTCAGCACCACTACGCCGACGCTGTTTTCTTCCAGATTCAACGCAAGGCCGATCACCCCGTTTCCGAAATCGATCATTTCGTTCAGCCGGACATTGCGCAGCCCCTCGATCCGGGCTACGCCGTCGCCGACCTCCATTACTTTGCCGGTTTCTTCGCAATGCGCTTCCGGATGAAATTGCGTAAGAATCTCTTCAATGTCCGCCACAATAGATTGCATACTGATTAACTCGCCTTTCGATACAAAAAATTTCAACTCTCCAGGAGCTTGTCGTGAAGGATTTCCAACTGCCGGGCAATCGTCCGGTCCGTCACCAGATACCCTTGTTCAACCCGCAGACCGCCGATCACGGAAGGATCAACGGAAAAGGTGATTCCGGCCTTCTCCGCCTCGGTCCCGCGAAATCGTCCGCTCAGCTGCTCCTGCTCTGCGACGGAAAGCGGGTCCGAACTGACCACTTCAATCCGGTTTGCGCGGATATAGGCCTTCAGCCGCTGCGCAAAACAGTTCAGTACCGCTTCAGCTTCGCGGCCTTCTCGCTGTCGAACCGTGCCGACAGCCTCCCGGATGCGGTTCGTATCAGGAATGCCGTTAACCAAAACGGTCTGCCAGAGCAGGCGGGCATTGAGGCGGTGCTGACGGGTCAGTTTCATAACCGTTATTCCTGCGCCGACGCGGAGATTTCGCTGATCGCCGACTGCAACAGCCGTTCCCGGTCGGCGGCAGAGAGATTCAATTGAGCCAGCTTCGCCGTCAGGCTCACAACCATCGTTGCGATTTCGCCTTTAAGCTCTGTCTTCAGGCGGGCCTGTTCCTGCAGGGCGTCTTTATGCGCCTTGGCCAGCATCTCGCTGCCCAGCCGTTCGCACCGGATTTTTTCCTGATTCAGCAGCTCCGCGACGTTGGCTCTAGTCTCGGAAACAAACCGATCTGCCTGTTCCTGCGCTTTGTGCATAACCGCTTTACGGGTCTCTTCCGCCGCCAGCAATTCGTTGCGGATTCGTTCGCGGTTGGCAACCGCCTCTTCTGCTTCTTTCTGCCGGTCGGCTACCACTTTCATCACCGTCTTGAACACATATTTGTTCAAAATCCACGCGATAATTCCGAAGGCGACCGCCTGCGAAATAAAGTCGTACCAGTTGACGCCGAATTTCGGAAACGGATTTTCGATCACGGCCAGAATGAACGGTGTGTTCATGGTATTTGTCCGCCGTGCTTACTTCAGGAAGATCGTGTAGAATACACAGGCTTCCGCGAAGGCAATCGCCAGAATCGCCTGTACCAGAATTTTCGTGCTTGCGCCAGGATTCCGACCGACTGCGGTGACAGCGCCGTAGCCAATGATTCCCACGCTGAGCGCGGTCGCGGCGGCGGCAATACCAATATGCATGGATGGATTCATTATTCTTCTCCTTTTACTTAATGCTCTTCTGTTTCCTCATGACTGCAAATCAACATCACGAACACGGCGGACAGCAGTGTAAAAACAAACGCCTGAATCAGTCCGACCAGCACCTCCATCAGATAAAACGGAACCGGCAGAAGCCAGCCCAGCGCGGGGACTTTATGCAGCATCGTTTCCAGCATCACTTCCCCGGCAAACACATTGCCGTACAACCGGATCGCCAGCGAAAACGGACGGATGAGGATCGACAGAATTTCCAGAAATCCGGCGGCAAAAAAGACCACAGCCATCACAACATACATGATCCCGGTCAGCCCGCCTTTGGGGGCGAAAATGTGCCTAACCATGCCGACCGGTCCATTTTCCCTCCACGCCCAGATCAACCAGAACAGGAAAAACAGCGCACCCAGAGCCAGTGTCGTATTGAGGTCCGCATTCACACCGCGAAACAGCGGCTGAGTCACCTTGAACATATGCTCTGTTTCATGCCCCCAGCCGACACTTCCTATGCCTGGAAATAACCCGAGCCAGTTGGAAAACAGAATAAAAATAAAGAAAGAACCCAGCAGCCAGAAGGTTTTTTTCGTCAGCTTCTCGCCCATAATGTCAGCCAGAAAGCCGTGCAGGAAAACCACCAGCGCTTCAACAGTTCCGGTAAACAGCGTGTGTCGTCCGGCCCGTACCTGCTGACGAAACCGCATCGCCATTCCGGCCAGCAACACCATCGCCAGCCATCCGGTAACCATCGAATTGGTAACCGGCACCGGGCCGATGGAAAACAGTTTAACCGCCACAGGCGATAAATGCTCCTCACCTGCCGCCTCCGTTTCGACGACTGCCGGTTCTGAAGAAATCCCTTCATCCGTTTGAATCGAAGAGGCAAAAGCCGGCCCGAAGGTGCTGAAGAACACCGCAAAGAACACCGCATACACCCAACGGCGCAACGGGTTGTGTCCGTTGTGCAACGTCCGGATGGAGGGTGTTGTGTGCATGCCTCAAAATCCTGTATCCGTCATAATGCGGAAGACGGTGGCGGCATCCTTTGCCGCAAGAATTTTTTTGCGGTTGGATTCCGACTGCAGCAGCCGACCGATTTCCGCCAGACAGCGCACATGAGGCCCCGTCTGCGACGTCGATGCCAGAATTAAGATAATGATTTTAGAGGGCTGGCCGTCGGCGCTGTGAAAGTCAACGCCCTTCTGCTTCAGACCGACCGCCACCAACAACCGGTCAATCGAAGCGACTTTCCCGTGCGGAACGGCAATCCCGTTTTCGAGGCTGGTGCTCATTTTCTGCTCGCGATCCAGCACCGCCTGTATCGCCTCGTCCGGGTTGCGCAGACAATGTTTGGCGTGGACCATTCCCACCAGCTCGCGAATGGCCTCATCCCTTTTGACGGCTTTCAATTCCAGCCTGATACAGGCAGGATCTAGACTGCTTTTTAATATTTCATTGGCCATTGCCGCTCTCCGGGGAAACATTTTACACAGGGAAAACACCTAGCTGTAAGTAATCTATACAACTCCAAAAACAACTCCGGAACAAAGTTATCCACCGTGAGAGTCCCACCCCGGCGCGGCAACGTCAAGTGGAATTTATTTTTTTACTCAATTTTACCGGTTGCCCCTTCCGCGACAGCGATGATGAATTGGCTCGTAGAGCCAACGCTACACCGTTGCAAAGTTGTAGAGTCGGCTCTGTGAGCCGAGGTGCTAGTCCGAAATGACATAGCCCTGCAATAGAAAATAAAAAGGCTCTGCCACACGCTCAAAAATTATGGTTCCTGCTCCGACTTTGGCGAGCGCTGCATCAGATCCGTAACGGCCTCGCGCGGATTTTTTCCGCCGTGAACAACCGCGCAGACTTCGGCGGTAATCGGAACCGGGATGCCCAGCTCATCGGCCAGCTCTTTCGCGGCCTGACAGTTCCACACGCCTTCGGCCACCATTTTCATGCTGCCCATAATCTGCTCCAGCGACTCCCCTTTCCCGAGGCGTTCGCCTACACCGCGATTGCGGCTGTGCTTACTCATGCAGGTCACCATCAAGTCGCCTATTCCGCTCAGCCCCGAAAAGGTTTCCGGTTTGGCGCCCAGCGCAACGCCCAGTCGTGTGATCTCAGCAATACCGCGCGTCATCAGCGCGGCTTTGGAGTTATCGCCGTAGCCCATGCCGTCACCGATACCCGCCGCCACGGCGATCACATTTTTGAGTGCGCCGCCCAGCTCAACGCCGACCACGTCGTCGAGGGTATACACACGAAACGCATCGTTCACAAAAAGCTCCTGAATCCGCACCGCAACGGCATGATCCTTCGCGGCAATCGAGACGGCGCACGGAACGCCCCGCGCGACCTCTTCGGCATGGCTCGGTCCCGACAAAACGGCAACCGGCCGTCCAAGAATACGCTCGGCCACCGCGCTCATGCGCTCGTGCGTCTTTTCATCAAGTCCCTTTGTGGCGCTCACCACCAGTGCATCGGCGGGAATAAATGGCTTAAAAACTTCCAGCGTAGATTTATAAAAGCGCGACGGCACCACCAAAACCACCAAACCCGCGCCCTCTACCGCCTCCGCCGGATCTGTTGTCCAGTGGAGCGATTTCGGCAACTGAACACCGGGCAGATACGTCTTGTTCTCCCCGCACAACTCAATCATCGCCTTCGTTTCTTCAAAGGGGCCCCATACCGTCGTCTCATGTCCGTTACGGTCGAGCACCATCGCCAGTGCGCTTCCCCATCCGCCGTCACCAATTACTGTCGTTTTCATATCAAATTCCTACTTTTTCTTTCCAAATCGATGTTCGGTTCCATTCATCAGCCGCTTAATATTGGCACGGTGCAGCCAGATCACCAGCAGCGACAAGACGGTCAGCGCAATGCGGACCGTCAGCCCTTCATCCATCCGCCAGACCGAAACCGCGACAGCCACAGCCGCCAGAATGGAGGAGAGCGAAACAATGCGTGAAAAGACCAGACACACCACCCAGCAGAAAAATCCGATTCCGACCACCTCCGGCGCAACGCCCAGCAACATACCCGCGCTGGTGGCCACGCCCTTGCCGCCCTTAAATTTCAGGAAAACCGGAAAAGTGTGCCCGAGAATGGCCAGAATACCAAACAACACACCCCAGTCCGGATCCAGACACGCCAGACCCGGAAAAACATACGCCGGAACAAAACCCTTCAGAGCATCAAGCACGAACGTAAAAACGCCCCACCCTTTTCCGACCACGCGAAATACATTTGTCGCACCAATATTCCCGCTGCCGTGCTGGCGAATATCCACGCCGCGCGATTTAGCCACCAACAGACCAAACGGCATCGCGCCCAGCAAATAGGCAACAACGCCCAAAATCACTCCACACATACAAACTCTCCCCGTCTAGTTAAACAGCGAATTTCACAACTCCGCCGACTATCTTTATCCCTGTTTTCACAAGGCATCCACCCTCCGGTCCGCGCAAGATACAACATTGCGCTCATATTTCCACGAAAGGTTAATAAAAATCATCCATCGAAATTGCACCGCCGTCACAAAACCATTACTTTCGCCGCCATGGGTTTATTTTCTAAAAAGTTTACAATCGTCGTTGCCTGCAAGGCCAACATCACACGCAGTGCCTATCTGCACCGCTATATGGAGCATTATCTAAAAGTCCACATGCCCTACGCCCGCAAAAAAGTGCGCATCCTTTCCGCCGGCGTGGAAGCCCGCAACGGCAGCTCCGCTCATCAGGTGGTCCAGCATGTGGCCCGCCTTAACGGATTTTCGCTCGGCAACCACAGTTCCAGCAAGTTTACCAAAAAACTGATCCGCCAGGCCGACGTCATCCTTCTGATGGAACAATGGCAGAAAGAGCGGCTGATCGAGCGCTTCCCCGACGCGAAGGATAAAAGCTTCCTCCTGACCGAATACCTCTGGCACGGCGACCCGAAAGACATCGGCGATATCCCTGATCCGACCGGACAAAACACCGCCGACTACGAAGACTTCATCCAAGCCGCCCACGCCGAAATCGACCGCATCTTCCGCGAACTCGGCAGTTTAGGGATTATATAAAACACAAACGATTAGAACCTTCCACTGAACGTTCTAAATATTATTCTGTTTCCACTTTAGCCCGGCTTTCGACTCAGTTGTACTTCACCACCAAATCATCCAGAAACTCGGAACATGGAGTGATCCCGCTGACCATCAGCCGGTCACGTGCTCGGGTGCAGGCGACGTAGAGGAGGTGGCGTTCGGTATTGTAAACGTCCTCCAGATCGGCGGCATCGGCGATGGATTCGATGCGTTCCTGCGAGGGGATCGCTTCATCGTCGCAGGCCATTACGGCCACCGCCCGGAACTCCAGCCCTTTGGCAAGATGCATCGGACTTATCGCCACCGAACCGCTGCGGGTGTTGGTGTTTTCGTTGAGCTCCACCGCTGCGGCTCCCGCGAGATTGACGGCCTCGCGGGCTCTCGGCATCTGCCCTTCGGAGCGAACGAACACGCCGATTTCCTGCGGCTGGAAGCCCTCCTTCAAAAGCACCGCTATCCAATTGCCCACGGCGGTGCATTCCGCCTTCTCGGTATCGAAGGTGGAGACTTGCGGGTCTGGACCGTTGAATACCGAAACTGTACCGCGCCGGTCTTCGGAATTGCCATCCACGTCGGCAAGCTCGGCAGGAAGCAGACGGTCGGCTTGGCGGCGGATCTGGTGCGAGGTGCGGTAGTTGATCCGCAGCGTATGCGACCGCCCGCGTACATCCACCCCCAGCTCCTTCCATGAAAACGGCTGTTGGAAGATGCGTTGGCCAAGGTCGCCGGCAAAGAAAAGGCTATCGGCACGATCTCCTCCCAATGCGGCAAGGAACCGTAGTTCCGGTACGCCCACATCCTGGGCCTCGTCAATGACTGCATAGTCAAACGGCGGTGTTTTACGGCGTTGCAGCATCTCGGCGGTTTTCGAGAAGACGCTTGCCGGAGTGAGCAATCCTTGTTCTCCCAACTGTTGCTTCACCTGTTCAAAAATCGACCAGAGCAATTGGCGCTGCTTTTCCGCCAACCGGGTCTTGCGGCCCAGCCGTTTGACATCGCGGTAATCCTCCCAGATTGCAAGCTGCCAGGCGTCGACGACGTTGTTCCATTCATCCCATAGAAAGCTCTGGCTGAACCGCGATTCCGTCACCTCTTGGGAAAACCGTTTCAACAGCGACCGGACGATGGCGGGTTCCGCGATTTTGATGCGTCCCAAACAAGCCTCGCCAAGGCGGAAACCAATCTCGGCCAGCGAATGAACTTCCAACCGGTCGGCCAGCGAAGGCTGGTTATGGATCAAACGCCGCAACCGGAACCGCAACGCATTCGCCAGCGTATCGGAGTAGGTCGTCAGCAAAACGCGCGCATCGGGATCGCGGCGGGCCAGGAAAACGGCGCGATGCAACGCCACGATCGTTTTGCCGGTGCCGGCCGACCCGGCAACCCGCGAGGGGCCGCTGTATGACCGCTCCACCAGGGCCCGCTGGGCCGGGTGAAGAAACACCATCCACTTTTCCCATGGGAACTCCAGCGCACGCTCCAACTCTTCCACGTTGGTCATCACGCGGAAACGGCGCTGTGCATCCGGATGCTCGAACGGATCGACTTCGGGTTGTGCAACCGGGGCCGCCTGCGGCTTGCCGCCCGTCGCCAGCTCCAACAACGCCTCGGCCGCTTCGTTCGGCAAACGATCCGCCAAGAGGAGGAGCGAATCCTCGGTGGCGGCTTTAACATCCGCCAGCCATTCCCGCGGTACGCCATAGCCCAACAGCTCATCCTCCGAAACGCCCATGAAAACCGGCGGCTCCGGCGGGGCGGGCGTCACTTGAGGCACATAGACCGGCACCATGATCTCCTGCACCATCTCGCGCACTTCCACCAACTGCGCGGCACCGGTCTTGGGATGCGTTTCGAGCTTCCGCCGCACCGCCCAGGCATACGCCTTGTCATGGTGATCCACGTAGCAAAGCAACAGGCTCGACGGGGTTTTGTGGACAATCAGCCGAATGTCCATGTTCACGCTGACCGACCAGAAATTTTTATCCTTCGCCCCGTCCAGCTTATGCAACCGCAGCCCAATCGTGGCCGGATTCATCTGGAGATCGAAAGCCGTCGTCTTGACCGCCTTCTGCTC
>CAYOBH010000077.1:0-11573 GCA_964402125.1 uncultured Verrucomicrobiota bacterium | reverse complement strand
GTGTTGAGCGTGCGGCGATGGGTCCCGCTACCCGGAAGGGCCAGTGTTTTCAAGGATCTGTCGAATTTTGGTGGCAAGAACCGATGCACTAAACGGTTTTTGAAGAAACTGAGTGCTGGGTTCAATGATGCCGTAACGCGCTGCTGCGGAATCTGAATAGCCGGACATGAACAGGTGTTTTGTGGTGGGGCGTCTTTCTGCCATAGCCTTCGCAAGGTCTGTGCCGTCCATTTGAGGCATAACAATATCGGTCAGCAAAAGATCGATGGGGCCATCATAATGATCAGCGGCCTGAAGTGCTTCTGTTGGGTTTATTGCCGAAATGACCCTGTATCCAAGATCTTCGAGAATGCGCTGCGTCATTTTCAGCAGCAAGGGCTCATCTTCCACCAAAAGAATTGTTTCTTCTCCTCTTTCTATTTTGCGGGTTGGATGGGGTGCTTTGGACGCTTTCGCCTCTTTTTCTTGATAAGGAAGGTGGATGTTGAATGTTGTTCCTCTGTTCGGCTTGCTGTGTACGGTGATGAACCCTCTGTTTTGTTTAACAATGCCGTACACCGTGGAGAGCCCAAGTCCGGTCCCTTTTTCAGACGCTTTCGTGGTAAAAAACGGCTCAAAGATGTTGGACAGTGTTTGTTCGTCCATTCCGCATCCGGTGTCAGTAACGGACAGCATAACAAATTTTCCGGGCAAGCTTTCGCCGGGATGGTTTACGCAGTATTCCTTATCCAGTTCGACAATTTTTGTTTCGATAGAAATCGTGCCGGTTCCGACAATGGCGTCGCGCGCGTTGATGCAGAGGTTGGTAAGAATTTGGTCCGGCTGGGAGGGGTCCATCAGGATGGTCATCGGATGTTCGTTCGGTATCCATGCCAGATCAATATTTTCGCCCAACACCCGGCGCAGCATTTTTGAAGAGATTTCGATAATAGAATTAAGGTCAATAATTTCATGCTTAACGGACTGCTTTCGGGCAAACGCCAGCAGTTGTTTGGTCAATTCCGTGGCGCGCTGTGTGGTGCGCAGGATTTCTTTGGCATCGTCCTTGAGTATATTTCCATCCGGAATCTGCTGAATCATTAATTCGGCGTTGCCCATGATGACGGCGAGCATGTTGTTGAAATCGTGGGCCACACCGCCGGCCAGCCGACCGATGGAATCCATTTTTTGTGATTGAAGCAGTTGCTCTTGCAGTTTTTCGTGCTCCCGCTGTGTTCTTTTGATGTCGGTTAAGTCGCTCAGGATACCCGTTGTTTCGCTGTTATTATTTCTTCTATGGCAGGAGATTCGTACGTCCAGATAGTTTTCGTCGGCCCCAAGAAATCGGATTTCTGCGGTAAAGGTTTCGTGGTTTGCATTGTCGATATAGATGCAGATGCTTTCCTGGTCATCCGGGTGAATGAACTCTCTAAGATTTTGGCCTTGAAGATCTTCCGGATTCCAGTTCCCCAGCGAATGAATAGCGGGGCTGATGTACGTAATCTTTCCTGTGTTGTCGAAGCTTAGAATTACATCGTTAATATTTTCCACCAGATGTCGATATCGTGCCTCGCTTTTGATCAATTCATTGCGGGCTTGTTCAACCTCTTCCAGTCGTTGCTGGAGTTGAGGGTAATAGTTTTTACGGATGGAATTTTGCCCGAGTCCAATGATTCGGGTTCTCATGGATTCCTTTTCCGGATCGCGTTCAAAGGGCTCGTTCATAGATCGCTTCAATTTCTTTCATCCCGACAGGACGAGGGTTGGTGACAGAGCAGGCGTCATAAAATGCATTTTTAGCCAGTTGCGGAATGGTTTCTTTTAAAACGCCCAGTCTCGAAATTCCCTGTTCAATGCCGGCTTCCCGTCTCAGCAGGGCAATGCCTTCAATTAATGTTGCACAGTGTTCTTCGGTATGGGTTTCGGTTAGTTTCATTCCCATGGTTTTGGCAATCTTATTATAGCGTTTAACCGCAGTGGGGTAGTTAAATTCGATGACGCTTTCGAGGAGAAGGGCATTGCACAATCCGTGCGGAGCACCCAGCAATCCTCCCAATGCATGCGCCATGGCGTGAACCAATCCAAGGCTGGCGTTGGAGAATGCAAGTCCCGCTAACAGGCTGGCCATCATCATCTGGTCTCGATAAAGTAGGTTTTCGGGATCCTTAATGGCTGCGAGCAGATTGTTTGATATCAGTCGAATCGACTGAAGTGCATTCAGATCGGTGATTGGAGAACTCGCGTTGGATACATAGGATTCAATGGCATGCACCAATGCATCCATTCCCGTAGCAGCGGTCAGCTCTGGTGGCATAGTGGATGTGGTTTCCGGGTCGATCAGTGCAACATCGGGGACCACCATTTTGCTGACAATTGCAATTTTTGATTTTCGGGCTGAGTCGGTGATGATGGCGAATTGAGAGACATCTGCCGAGGTTCCGGCGGTGGTGGGGATGCAAATGAGCGGCGGCCCCGGCAGGGGAACTTCATCAACGCCTTCGAAATCAAGTACGCTACAGTTATTGGCATGGGCAATGCCGATCCCTTTCGCACAATCCATCGGGCTTCCACCTCCAATGGCGACGATGATGTCGCATCGGTTTTTATCGTATACGTTGCATCCCGCCTCTACTTCATAGTCTTTCGGGTTGGGCGTAACGTCTGAGAATACCGTTGTGCTGATCCCTTCTTTTCTCAGCGATTCGCAGGCCTTGTCTGCCCAGCCGTTTTCAATGACGCCGGGGTCGGTCACGACCAGTGCTTTGCGGGCTCCGAGGTTTTGTGCGTAGCGTCCTGTTAAGGATAGAGCGCCTGTTCCGTAAATAAATTCCGGTGCCACAAATTTTCGTAACTCTAAGCTGTTCCCGCTCATTGTTATCCTCCCAATGGTTATATATACCAATCCATTGACAACGACGGATTGTAGTGTTCATCTCTCACGTCGTCAATTCGTTTGTGGGTCTGATAAAACTCTATTTTAGAAAAAAGATCGGCGAGCCGGTGTTTTTTAGGTAGCAGGGTTAAGCTATGTTTTCGATATACAATATTGACCATATGGAAATGCTTCGTCAGCGGAATGCGGTGCAGCCGCATGCCATGAAGAAGTTTCGTAATGCACTGTTTAAAAAGGCGCTGGATTGGGACGATGCGCTGACGCTACTGCCGGACGCTGCGCGTGCGGACTTTAAAGCGCACGTTCAGTTTAAATGTCTGGAGTTGGTGGAGCGCCGCGATTCGGTCGTAGATGGCGCCAGTAAGCTGGTTTTTCGGACCGAGGATGATCATTTGATTGAAAGCGTGCTGCTTCGGCCCAAGACCGGAAGAACCTCTGTTTGTATATCTTCACAGGTCGGCTGTGCCTGCCGCTGCGGGTTTTGTGCTACCGGCGAAATGGGCTTTACGCGTAATCTTACCGCAGATGAAATTTTGGATCAGGTGCTTCAGGCCAATCGGTTGCTTCGTTCGGAATGGCGGATGATTCGTAACGTCGTATTTATGGGGATGGGGGAGCCTCTGCTGAATCTGGAGCACCTGTTCAAGACGATCGATTTTTTGTGCGCTGTTCCGTTCTTTCATTTGTCACCCTCGAAAATAACGGTCTCTACGGTTGGAATTCCCGAGGCGATGATTCAGTTCGCGGAAAAATTCCCGGCAGTTCAGTTGGCGTTAAGTCTCCATAGTGCGCGGCAGGAGGTGAGGGAGAAGCTGATGCCGATGGCGCGAAAGTATCCGCTTGATCAACTGCGGGCCGCACTAGAGCGGATTGCTCAGCACGGAAAAGTTATGACGGAATATCTGATGCTGGAAGAGGTAAACGACGGAGAGGAGGATCTGAAAGCGTTGGAAAACTTTTTGCATGGACTCCCTGTGCATATCAACATTATTCCTTTTAATGAATACGACGGGAGTTCTCTGCGGGGAACCCCTCGTCCGGAGCGCGAACGCTTCGCGTCCCGCCTGAAAGTCGCCGGGTTCGATACGACGCTGCGCTATTCGCTGGGGGCTGATATTTCGGCGGCCTGCGGTCAGTTAGTGAAAGAAAAGCTACCGTACAATGGAGTGACCCAAGATTTGTAAATAATGCATGCGTATTCACCTGCTGATTTTGAAAGGGTGGGTGAAAAGGGACTTCGATTTATGGATGTGTTCTGCATTGCCGCCGGGGCTTGTCTATGCGCGTATCGGTCCAGCAGTGATTATTTCCTGTCTGTTTGTTAACTCAGTTTGCCGAGATTCCTCATATTGTACTTCCGATTTCGTAAAAATAATGAGATCAAATCAGGCGATTTTCTGTTTTGGCACCAAAGGTGCGTGATTTTCATTTTGATATAATGAATTTGATCGATATTTTTTGGCAAATTGGAGGCGTGAATTTTTTCCAGTAAAATTGTTGACAATTCGGAGGGCTAAAATTAGGTTGCAGGAATCTTGGAGGTAAAATATGGCTAATAATGCAATAGAAGGTGGGCAGGCGATCATTCGCTGTCTTGAAAACGAGGGCGTTGAATATATTTTCGGTTATTCCGGCGGTTCGGTTATCCCGATTTTTGATGCGCTGGTCACCACGCAAACAAAGATAAATTTTATTCTGACCCGGCATGAACAGGGTGCGACCCATATGGCCGACGGCTATGCGCGCGCCACAGGAAAACCGGCCGTGGTTTTGATTACCAGCGGTCCAGGAGCAACCAACACGCTGACGGGCATTATGACGGCTCATATGGATTCGGTTCCAATGATTATTCTGAGCGGGCAATCGGTTTCATGGATGCTGGGCAAGGATGCTTTCCAAGAAGCGGACATTTTCGGCATTACGATGCCCATTGTTAAGCATTCCTATCTGTTGAAATCGTCAAACGACATTCCGCGTGTCATTCGCGAGGCGTTCCATATTTCCACGACCGGACGACCCGGGCCGGTTTTGATCGATATTCCGAAAGATTTCAGCGCAGGGCCCTGCACGGCGGATCTGCATGCAAAAATGGATCTGCCGGGCTATAAAATCAGTTCTACGCCGAATAAGGAAACCCTTCTTGAAATTGCTGAGGCGTTGGGCAAATCGAAGCGTCCGCTCATTCTTGCAGGCCACGGTGTCATGATTTCGGGTGCAGAAAATGCGCTGCGTGCGCTGGCGGAAAAGTGTCGGATTCCAGTAACGAATACGCTGCTGGGCAAGGGTGTTTTCCCTGAAACGCATAAGCTCTCGCTGGGTATGCTGGGCATGCATGGAACGGCGTATGCCAACAAGGCGGTCTGCGAATGCGATCTGCTGTTGAATGTCGGCTCACGTTTCGATGATCGCATTTTAGGACAGCCTGCAAAATTCTGTAAGGATGCAACGATCATTCATATTGATATCGATGCAGCGGAAATTGGAAAAATGATTCAGCCCCAAATTGCCTGCGTGGCCGATGCGCGCTTGGCCCTTGAAGAGCTGATCAAGCATGTTCCTATTCTTGAAACGAAGGAGTGGTGCAAACATCTGGATGGCTATAAGGTCAAGTATCCGCTGAAGTTTAAGCGGCAGGGCAGCCTGAAAATGCAGCATATTATCGATGAGTTTTATAAACTCTCCAGAGGCAAGGCCTGTGTGACAACCGACGTAGGGCAGCACCAAATGTGGGCCGCTCAGTTTTATCGGACTGACAGTCGCCGTAATTGGCTGAGTTCCGGCGGCGCCGGAACGATGGGTTTTGGTCTGCCGGCCTGCATTGGCGCGGCGTTTGGACGGCCGAAGGATCTGCATATCTGTTTTGTCGGCGATGGCGGTTTTCAGATGACCTTCTTTGAACTAGCCACTGCGGCACTGCACAAGCTTCCAATCAAGATTGTCGTGCTGAACAACCATTATCTGGGCATGGTTCGACAATGGCAGGAACTCTTCTATGAAGACCGCAAGAGCGGCGTTGATTTAGAAGGCAATCCCGACTTTGTTAAACTCGCCGAGGCGTTCGGTATTAAGGGATTTAACCTTCGGCGTCCCGGAGATGTTAAGCGGGTGCTGAAAAATGCGCTGGAGTACAACGACGGCCCGTGTCTGATCAACTGCGAAGTTGAGAAGACCGAAAACGTATTCCCGATGATTCCGGCTGGCGCAGTGATTGAAGATATGCTCATCGAACCGCCCGCAAGGAAGATGGAAAAGCCGACCGGCTCGACCTAGACAATGGATCAACGGTTTAATCTGCATTAAGGCGAATTTCCAACGGAGTTTTACTATGTCGAATTTAAATAAATCTACTACCCACACGCTCAGTGTTTATGTTGCCAACAAGCCGGGCGTGCTCGCCCGTATTGCGCAGCTCTTTTCCCGACGCGGTTTTAATATTGAATCGCTCGTCGTTTCTCCGGGGATCGACGGAAAGTTCTCGCGCATGACCATCAGCTGTACAGGGGAGGCCGAGGGGCTGGATCAGATTATTAAACAACTGCTCAAGCTGATCGATGTGCTTCACTGTATCGACCACACCTACGACCAGTCCGTCACCAAGGAAATGGGACTGATCAAGATTGAGGTCAACAGCAGTGGTCGTTCGGAAGCGCTTCAGATTGCCGAGCACTATGGCTGCAAGACCGTCGATCTGACACCCGAGTCTATGATTCTTCAGGTGGTCGGCAACCCCGAAAAAATTGATGCGCTCGAAGAAATGATCGCCAAGTTCAAGATTATCGAACTGGTCCGCACCGGAAAGGTGGTCATGAGCCGAGGGAGCGACATTACCTAAGCGCCGCAGCACAAAAAAAAGCTGAGAATAAAATCTCAGCTTTTAGCTTTTCCTTCGTTGGAACGTTTAGCCTGCAGTGATCGCGCTTACCGGGCAGGACTCAGCGCATGCCCCGCAGTCGGTGCAGGCGTCCGCGTCGATAACAAACTGATCATCGCCTTGGCTGATTGCTTCCACCGGGCAGGTGGATTCGCAGGCGCCGCAGGAAATGCATTCGCTAGAAATTACATGGGCCATCTTTTTTACTCCTTAGTTTGGTTAATTCAGTTCCTCAAAATAAGCTCAAAGGATGGAAATATAGCAGTAAAAAACTTGATTACAGCCCCAAATTTGCGCCATAACGTGTTTATACATAGATTTAATTTCAAAAAGGACGGGCTGGTTTATGGGTGCGCATGAAGAAGAGTTGCCGAAAGAGGTCAGAGAATCGGTCGAAGAGGCGTGGCCGCTGTTTGTGGACTTTCTGAAGAAGAAAGAAGCGCGGGTTACGCAGGCGCGAAAAATTATTCTGACGCAGGTGTTTTCCCGCCATGATCACTTTTGTGCAGATGATCTTGCTGCGGAGCTTTCAAGCGGAATGAATCACGTGAGTCGCGGAACGGTTTACCGTACGTTGGCGCTTATGGAGGAGGCCGGGTTGGTCCGGGTGATTCGTGATACGGATGTGCATGCGCACTATGAACACACCTTTAATCATCCGCATCACGAACATATGATCTGCGACACGTGCGGTCAGTTTATCGAGTTTTCTGATGACCGCATTACCGCGCTGGTTGAAGAGGCCTGTGAACGGCATCATTTCGCTGAACGGACGCATCGGATTGTGGTTTTCGGCACCTGCGAGCAATGTATGCAGAAGAAATAGGGCTGCATCTCGGTTGATTATTTCTCGTTTGGCCTTTTTTTCATGGCCGCCTGATGATCTCGAAGTTCGCAGGAGGGGCATTTAATCTTTTCGCCCTTGTAGGTCAAACAGTCGTGGTTTCCGGAACAGCCGGGTTGTTTTTTGCGGAGTGCACTGATTAGGACTAAAACGGACAACGGTATTCCGATCAAAAAAAAGACGGCAATAAACAGATGGATGAAAGAATTCATTTTTCCTCACGGTAGTAGAAGCGTTGCTCCCGGATGCTTGACACTTACTCCCTATACGGTGATACTTCAACCCAATTATTTAGAGAAGAGATTGAATATTATCATTGAGCTGAGACTATGAGAAAAAGCAAACGTTCGATAAAAGAGCCTGTTCGTGCAGCGGCTTCTGTGAGTTCAGATTTTTACGGTTCCACTGCCGGGGAAACACAGCTTTATGTTGAAGCCAGTCGACCGAAGGGATCCTTACGAAAGACGACCCGTCATCGTGCAGTAAGGGGGAAACGCAAGGAGAATGCGGATCAGCGTGATAGACTGGCCATGATGGCCATTTTGAAATGGTCTTCGCTTTTGGTTGTGCTGCTGATTGCTCTGATTGTAACCAAATTTACGCTCAGTTCCGTTGAGGAAAAACGGGCCGAGGAGGCACTGGCCGGTGCGCGACAAAGCGACGCCGGTGGCGTGAATGTTATGATTGTTGGTAGTGATCCGCTTGAGTTGGAGAACCCCGTCGGAAAAGAGTCTATGGAGATCTTGGTGGGTGCCTGTGAGGATGCGGAACGTCTGTTGAATACGGCAGACAGCTATGTGCTGCAGGGCGACTTGGATGCGGCCATTGAGAAATGCCTTGAAGTGCTTAAAATCAACCCGGTTCATGCGGAGACGCTCGAGCGGCTTGGGGAACTGTATTTCAGACAAGAAAAATATACTGCGTCAGCGAATGCCTATTCCTATTTGATCAAGACAGCGCCGGAGCGAGAGGAACTTCAACAAAATTTGTTACGTTCGTTGGTTGCGCTCGGGGAGCTTGAATCGGTTATTGAGGTGGCGAATTGGTATCAGAAAAATAATGAGTACAATCATGACGTCCAAAACTATATTGCGCAGGCTTACTTCGAAGGGGAGCAGTACGAGGACGCGTTGACCGCCTATGACCGACTGCTCAATGAAAAGCCTAGGGATGTTGACTATTTAGGCATTCGCTCCGAAATTCTTTTGAGGCTTGAACGCTATGAGGATGCATTGGCTGCGCTGGAACAGCTGCAGGCTCTCAAAGGAAGGGATTTGTACATATGCGCGAACAAGACTATATGTTACGCCCAATTGGGAAAGGCTTTTGAGTCCGTGCAGCTGATGGAGCGGTCGACGGTTTTATTCGGACGGAATACCGTTTTTTCTTGGCTGGATAATTCCCTTATGGATCCAATTCGTTCTGATCAAGCATTTGTGATTTTTAATGAGCGGATTAGAGGTGGTGAATTTCAGGAATATCTGGCAGATATCGAGAGGAGCATGAGGGAACATGAGGCGGGCATCAGAATCGATACCACTCTGCCGGGTACCGGCTCCAGCGCAGATAATCCGCTTTTAAATCGAAGTGGTGTAAATCGACGGTAAATGATCCGGCGCTCCGATGAACATTCTGTTCATAACCTTCGGAAAATTGTCCATTACTGACGGAACGTTTAGGTCCGTATCCTTTTTAAGGGCGCTGGCCGATGCCGGGCATCAGGTTGATGTCGCGGCGGCAGATACGTCGATCGGTTTAACAGAAAATATAACCGTTTTGTGCGGTGGCTCTGGGTCGATTTGTCCGCGCAGGCGAATCCGCTGGTGTGTATTGCGGGCGCTGAGAGATAAATCTTATGACGTGGTTCATGTCGTGGACGATGCGTTTATTTTTGTCAGCCGTTTTGCGCGGTTGAAACGGATCAAGACGGTTTATGAAGCATCGCGCTGTTTTTCCGGGCCGAAAGGGGTTTCTCCAAATTGGTTCTGGAAAACGTTTCCCCGACGTCATCAGTTGGTTGAACGCAAACTGCTGGATTCGTCCGATCTTATTTTTTCATTCTGTGATCTGCTTACGAGTGATTTGAAGAACATTTCCAAGGAATGTCGGATTGTGCAGATGGAAGATACACCCGTTCAGTCGTTGTTTTCATTGTCTCCGATAGACCCCGGAGTAAACAGCGAGTTTGGCGGAGAATCTTCGATGACAGTTGTGTTTCGGGTGCTGCAAACGGATCGCGGCGGGCTGAAAAAGATACTTCTGGCTGCCCGAAAGCTGCTGGATAAGGTGCCTCAGGCGCTCTTATATTTTGTCGGACCGACCTCCGGCGAAGTGAGATCGATGGCCGAAGATCTGGATATTTGGGATCGTTGTTCCTTCATTTCTCCTGATAAACCTGAGTGCTATTTGTCGGTACTCTCTGTTGCCGATCTCGTTCTTTTTGTTCCTCGCGCAGGCGATCGGTATCCCAATGCGGAGATCATGTCGCTGCTCAACAGCTCCGCATTGGTTGTGGCGGTTTATAATGAGGCGTATTCTGGGATTCTCACCGAAGAAAACTGCGTGTTGGTTGATCAATCAACCAGCTCAATGGCGGAAGGATTATTACGGAGTGTTCAGGAGCCGTTGTTGGCTTATGGCCTTGTGAACAACGCCCAACAGTTCATTGCCGACCGCTATTCATTCTCAAGTTTTAAATACAGGGTTAGAATGGCCTATCGCGAACTGGCCGATAGTTAAGGAGGAAACTCCACGATGCATTTTCCTAAGGGACCATTGCGGCGACCGATGATCGGGATTGCTGTTTCTATGGTGGTGGGTATTTCTATCGCTTCGTCTTTCAAACTTTCTCCGAGTCCCGCTCTTTGTGTTGCCCTTGTGCTTTGGGTTGCTGCATTTTGTCTGCGGAATCGTCGATGCGGATCTCTTCTCGTTTTTTGTTTGGTTGCAGCTCTTTCGGCGGTCTGGTTTGGCGTGTCAGCATTGGGGGAGCATACAAACTCGTTTGAAAATGGGAATGCCCAACTTCCCATTCCCCGCACCGAGGCGATCGGGCATGTTTCCACCAATCCTCGCTACTATCCATTTAAAAACAAAAAGAGCGGAATGTGGCTTTTTCGAGTACGGATTGAAGGAATTAAGAGTTCCAACGTATGGATTAAGCAGGGCGGCGAATTGGACGTTCGGGTAATGGGTTCGCTCCGCAGTAATCCGGTGGCGGAGAAAGAACAACGGGTCTGGTTGCGAGGTGAGCTGGAAGAACCCTATCGCGAAAACGGATCGCTGCGTTTACGGGTGTATGGGCCGGATTGTTGTGTTTCGCTTGTTGATACGCGTCACTCATTTTTTGTTTTGTGCCAAAATTGGCGCTCTGAAGCAGCAAAACGGTTGGAGTTGGGGATGAAAACTCATCCGGGAGAACTCGCTGTGCTGCGTGCTCTGGTACTGGGGTATCGAGGGGAGATTCCCTCGGAAGACTATGCGCGGTTTCAGCGCACGGGCCTGCTTCACATCTTTGCCATCTCCGGTCTGCATGTGGGAATGATCGGTTTATTGCTCGTGGTGGCCATGAAGTCGTTTGGGGTTTCTCGGGTCTGGTTCGGCGTTTATCTGGTGCCGCTGCTCTTCTTCTATGTGGCCGCCACCGGGATGACGGAGAGCGCATTGCGGGCGATGATTATGGCGGCCGTTTTTCTCTTGGCTCCGCTCTTTCGTGCCAAGCCGGATGTGCCGTCTTCCATCGCTTTTGCCGCCGCGCTGATTTTACTTATCAATCCGTATGCACTGAAATCGATCGGATTCGTTCTTTCATTCGGTATTGTGGGATTCATTGTGATGGTCTATTCGCGGATTCCGTTGCATTGGCTCCCGCGCAACGCGGTCGGAAACTATGTGGTGTCACTGATGATCACCTCGCTGGCAGCAAGCTTGGCTTCTTTCCCCTTGACGATGTACTATTTTGGTCGCTTTTCGCCCATTGGGCTGGT
>CAYOBH010000076.1:0-11631 GCA_964402125.1 uncultured Verrucomicrobiota bacterium | reverse complement strand
GTTTCAATGAGTTACAGCTGGTAATAAGAAACTTGGGTTAGTTTGTCAATTCACCAACAGCGAAAGAGGGGCCAGACTCTCACGTGCCTTGACTCGGAGAGCGGGTTTCCCTACATAATCCTGCGATGAAACGGACTTTTCGATTTTCGCTGGAAACTAAACCCTCATCGGCCACCTATCTCATCTGGACCGTCTTTCTGCTGGGGGCCGTGTTCCGAGTGTTGGGGCTGGGATACCAAAGCCTTTGGATTGACGAGGCGGTTTCGGTTCAGTCGTGTCAGCAGGGATTAATGGATGTCGTTCTGCTGCAGGACCCCACGCCGCCGCTTTACTACGTTTGCCTGCATTTCTGGATCAAGCTGTTCGGAAACGGGTTGGTGGCCGTTCGATCACTTTCAGCCATTTTCGGCAGTTTAACGATTTTTGCAATCTACGGGGTGACGACTCGATTAGTAAACCGAAAAACGGGGTTGCTTGCCGCTCTGTTGCTCGCCGTTTCTCCGATCAACATATATCTGTCGCAGCTGGCGCGCACCTATTCGCTGTTAGCCCTCCTTTCGGCCGTTTCCATCTATTTGTATTTAAAACTGCTGGGAGAGAAGAAAACGAGAGCGGTGATCCTCTATGCGCTCTGCAATGTCCTGCTGGTCTATTCCCATGTATTTGGTTGGTTTGTGATCATCGCCCAGAATCTTCACTTTCTGTGGCGGTATCGGTTGAGAGCGATCACGAAAGAGCGGTGGTGGATTTATTTGCAGATCATTCCCGCAGTCCTGTTTTTACCTTGGTTTTACCGTTACATCACTCAATGCGACGACCACGGGTGGGTTGCATCTGCTCAGTTGCTTGTGGAGTTTTCAGCGTTAGGTGCGCACTTAACCGTGGGGATTGAAGAGAGCTCGCTCAGTGCCATTGTGATTCTGCCGGTACTCGCGCTGCTTATTATTAAGCGCAGTCGGCAGGGATTTCTCTATGTCTGGCTGCTGGTTCCCATTCTGGTGCCTCTTCTGGTGACGTTGCTGGTGTCGCCGATATTTACGGCCAGATACATTTACTATATTTCCATTCCGGCCACCATTCTGTTTGCGCAGGCATTGCTGCAATTGAAATGGAGACGGACGGCAACCGCGCTGGCAGTCGTTGTGTTTACAGGATGCGCGATTCATCAACAAACGCGCCTCAACAATGATCCTTGGGATCAGGTTGCTGAATATATCCAGCAGGTTCGAGCGAACGATGAACCGGTCGTCGTTATCAAATTTTACGAAACGCGGCCGCTCAGCTATTACTATGACCGAGACGCATTCAATGCTCCCGATCATGAAGAACGGTTGGCTCAAGGAGGCATTTTTGGCGTGGAAGGGCTGGACGCCGTGAAGCAGAATGCTTATCCCGCGCTGCTCCTGATTACCTCCAGAATGGGATTGGAAGCGGAGGCAGATGAAATCGAAGCCTTTTACGCAGGCCATTATGAAACCGTGAGATCCAAAACCTTTATCATCCAATCCGGGAAAAAGCATGGAAACAGCATTACGGTTCGCTCGCTTCGTCGGCAAGAAACATGAGCCGCTCCGCCAGCACCGAGTCCGCAACGGATGAAACGACTTCGCGCGCTTTTTCGGCCATAGAACTTCGCGGAACCTGTAAAACCACTAAATTATCACCACGAAGTCTCGAAGGGCACGAAGCTGAGGAGCCGGTGAAGGAACCACGGATTTACACGGATGAACACGGAATTGTGGGAGATGTTTTTCTGAGGGTGAATGGGGTTTTGACCGCGACGACGCAAAGACGCGAAGCTTGGGCGCATGTTTTTGACAAAATGATTTAGGACAGAATAATGCCGAGGGTACATGGGAGTAGAAGCCACTGATTAACACTGATGGACACGGATTTAAGGAGATCGTAGATGCGACGTCCTCGTCGCGTAAAAAAGAGAGAGAGCCAACTCCACGTCGCTGTAGCGGAAGGGGAAAGCGGTAAGATTGGGCTCAGAAAAAAACGATGCCTTCAGTTTGAAGCTGAAGGCATCGTTTCCGATAGATTTTAAACTCCGATTACGACTGCGGAGCAATCATCTGGTAGTTTCCGCTCAGGTGCATCAGGCTGAACAGATAGAGCAGGCCGTCGTAGTAGGGATCGAAGTAGCCGTCTGCGTAGGGCTCGAGTTTGGCATTCCAAACTTCATCCACGAACTCCCAGCCGATATCCTGTGTGCTCATGAGGGCACCTGCCGCCGTGGTGCTCACCCAGCCGAGCGAGTGGCGCACACCGTTGTAGCCGGGCGCACGCATCGGGCGGGCACGGGGTGAACCGTCGGGCTCAAACTGATCGACGAAGCTGCTGACTCCCTGCGCGTAAAGGAAGTTATGCAGGCGGTTGATGTAGTCGGTTTGCCACTCTCTGTCTTTGCCGTACCAGGAAAAATCCATGGCAATGTTCATCGGGACGCGCCACGAGTCAAAGCCGAACGAGGGCATTCTTCCCTGGGGCGTGCCGTCGAAATTCGTGTAGTCCGACGTCAGGCCGGTGACCGGGTGGCAGGCCTTGTGGAGGAATTGGCGGGAGACTTCCGCGCATTCGCGGTAAAAATCTTCATGTCCGTCCTTGGCATATTCCGCCCAGACTTCATAGAAGGCCGGGAGGTGGTAGGAGGGGTCGGTATAGTTGTAGCCGCCGCGGTCGGGGGTGAACGTGATCATCTTGTGTTCGACGTTGATGACATTCATGATCCCGCCGGTACCGTCTTTCGCCCACATGGCATCGAGGATGCGGCGCGCTTCGCCGTAATAGTCGATGCCCGTGTCGTTACCCCAGCGGTTGGAGGCGAAGAGCAGGGCGGTGACGAAGTAAAATTCGCCATCGGATGCGGAGCCCGCCGAATTCTGGAGGCCGGCCTCGGGTCTAACGGACCAGGCGAAGTAGGCTTCGCGCGGGCCTTCCTGATGCTGCATGTTTTTCACGGTCCAGCGCCACAGCTTGTCGAACACTTCCTTCTTGTCGAGCTGTACGGCCACCATCAGACCGTAGGAAAGTCCTTCCGTTCGGGCGTCGCGGTTCTTGACGTCGGAGACGTAGGCCATGTCGTCGCCCACTTCAAAGTAGATCTGGGTCGGCCCTTTGGTTTCGAACAGGTCGGAATAAGCCTTGGCCAGCTTGGCGTCGATTTCTTCCTGAGAATACCCGGCCTCCAAGAAAACGTTACGGTATTTCCCGGTTTCCACGGAACCCTTTTCCCATGGTTTCATCGGTTCCAATCGAGGATCCTTACTTGTAATACACCCCGCCATGGACAGGCAGAGGACGGCAGCGAGTGTCGTACTGAACAGTTTTTTCATACGTTTAACCTTTCTTTATGTTAAAACGGGCGGTGTCCCTTTCCGGACACGCGCACACGTTGCTGTTTCGGCATCGGCGGATTTTCCAAATAGAGTCCATACCATTGATCACCCAGACCCTCATTGGAGAAACTTTTCACTTTATCGTTAGAGAGACGTTCCCAGTTAAAGGCCAGCGTTTCATCGCCCGTGGCCTCTTTTCCTTTAAGGAGCAGTTGGCGCGCCTCTTCCGGCTTATCGCTCTTCACAAGGATCCAAGACATCAGGGCGTAAAGCAGGGTTGCGCGGTTGCCTCGGAACCAAGGAAGACGCCGCTTAAACGTTTTTTCGGCACCTTTCACATCGCCCTTCTTGTATTGCCGGGCCATCTTCATGGCCACTAGCATCGGCTCAAGGTAAAGGGGCCCCCTAAACAGTCCGCTTTTTGCAAGAATGGCGTCCACCTGATCAAATTCTCTGAGCTGATAATGGAACTGAAGCTTCATGGTGATGATCTGCCGGCCCATCATCAGCGACCACTTTTTGAACGGCTCAAGGCGTGAAGTAAATGCGAGTGCCTCTTTGAAAATCGACTTTTGATCCGCCTCAATCTGGCGCTGAAGCAGTTTTACATTGGTGCCCGGTTTATTTTGAGCCTGCTGTATCTTTCGGTTGATCCGCTGCTGTCCGGCCAGCATACTCTCCTGCAGCTCATTCTGTAGCGTCTTGATCTTTCTGCGGATCAGAAAGCTGATGGAATAAAACGATACGAGAAAACTGAGCACACCGTACCAGACGGTGCCCGCCTTGACCCCCGCAGCTTCGCAGGCTCCGACCACAGAACCCGCTACAATAAATGAAATAATAATAGAAAACATAATCTGAATCCCCTGTGTTTAACGTGAGCCACTATGCAGACATATTAATCGCCGACTCGCACGTAAAAAAGCGGATTACATTTATCAAAACAGAAGCAACACCTCCCCCGAAGCATCAACATCCCATTTTGCTCCGTAGAACGCGACGTTTTAAAGATATATTGCAAACGAAGCCGCTGGAATCATTTTGGTCATGCGATGAGCTCCGCAGAGGCGTACGTAGGCAGGGGCATCGGCGGCTTTGAGGAGATTGTGTTTTTGGGTTTCTGCTCTGGACAATGGGAAGAGGGGATCTATTTTTGCTGAGAATCGTTTTCAGCCTTTATAAAAAATGAAAACCATGGAATCACATAAAATCGGATTATTGAGCGATCTGCACTATAACGGCAGGGGGTCGGCGCGGGCTCGGCTTTGTACAGCGGTGGAAGCGCTCAACGCACAGGAGGCGGAGTGTCTCCTAGTGCTGGGTGATTTGGTGGATGGAACGGACGCAGAGCAGAGCACGGCGCTGTTGAATGAGGTGGCGGAGCTGTGCGGCCGTTTTGCCGGACCGGTCTATTATCTGCACGGGAATCATGATCTGGAGTATCTTTCGAAGGCGGAGTTTTATCGGGCGCTGGGCCGGGAAGACGCGGCGTCGCGGTTTATATTCACCTGCGGCGGTTATCGCTTGATTGTGCTCGATGCCTGTTTTTCGCCGGATGGGCAGGCGTATGAACGCGGCAATTTTGTGTGGCAGCGCAGTTTTATCCCGCCGGAGGAGCTCGAATGGCTGGCCGAACAATTGGCGATGTCGGCGCTTCCGGCGGTTCTGGCGGTGCATCAGCGAATCGATGGTCCGTGTACCCATGCCGTGCAGAACGATGAGGCGGTGCGCACGGTAATTTCTGAGGCGGGCAATGTGACGGCGGTATTTCAGGGACACAACCACCTGAGCGATCGGAGAAAGATTGGACAAACCACCTATTATGCGGTTGCCGCGCACGTGGACGGATCGCTCCCGATTATGATTGAGCTGGGGGATTCCGTTACGGTTTTTAAATTCGAAAGCAGTGCGGAAGACGAGGAGGTAAGGTGAAGGGTTGAGTGTAGCGGAAAGGAAGAGAACCGCTCCCCGACCAGCCGCCCTACTTCATCGGCGGCCTTCTCGCGTACGTGTCCAAGTGCGGGTTCAGGGTTTCATAATGGTTCTTGCTTTCGGCATGGATGCTACTGTAACATCGCTGGCTCCAAACAGAAAGGAGTGTGTCGTATGAAGAAGCTTGTGTTGCTTGCTCTCGTGTTGGTGGCGATCACATCCGTGGCAGTGGCGGGTGGAGACCAGAACCGCGGAGAAAAGGGAAAGGGAAGTACAAATCAGCACGTAGGCCCGTAGCCACTAACTCCAAGTTCGTCGAACTGGGCGCAGCCAGAGGTCCCTTCTTTACAAGGCGATATGGCTGCGCCTTTTCCATTTTCTGATTTGGAACCACGGATTCACGCGGATAGACACGGATGTTCTTTTTCAGGATACGAGTTCATGAGCCGAATAGCATTCCCAATCGGCTCATTTATTTGCTTTTAGGTGAGCCGAATATATGACATAAGCGGCTCATGAAATATATTTGGCAAAGGGAAAAATGGCCGGTCTTCCAGTATAATCTAACTGGCATTCAGGATCAGATTCTTAGCTTTATCGAAAAAGTCGGTCGGGTGGACGGCCTGCTCTCGGCTTTGCCGGAGTCGATTCAAACCGAAGCCATTATCGACCTCATGGTTGCCGAAGCCGTTAAAAGCTCGGAAATCGAAGGTGAAATGCTCAGCCGTCCGGATGTGATGTCTTCGATCAAAAACAATCTTGGACTTAATGCGCAGTCCAAACCGGTTGGAGACCGCCGCGCGGAAGGAATCGCTGAACTGATGGTATGTGTCCGGAATGACTTTGCCAAGCCGCTGAGCCAGAAGATGCTATTTGAGTGGCATTCGATGCTCATGCTTGGGACTCCCCGAATCAAGGCCGGCGCGTGGCGTTCGCACTCCCAACCGATGCTGATTGTTTCCGGCTCCATCGGCAATGAACAGATTCATTACGAGGCTCCACCCTCCAATCAGGTTCCCGACGAGATGAAACACTTCGTAGAGTGGTTTAACGACACGGCTCAAAGTGGCGGGAATAGGATTAGCTTCGCGCCGGTACGATCGGCCATAGCCCACCTTTACTTTGAGTCCATTCATCCGTTTGAAGACGGCAACGGACGTATAGGCCGCGCACTTTCTGAAAAAGCATTATCGCAAGGACTGGGGCGTCCCGCCCTGCTCAGCCTGTCCCGTTCCATCGACGCAGATCGGGGCGGCTATTATGCGGCACTCAAACAGGCTCAACAATCCGATGACGCAACCGTTTGGGTCGAATGGTTTGTACGAATGCTGCTGAATGCCCAGAAGCAGACCGAAGTGGAAATCGAGTTCACACTCAAAAAGACGAGGCTGTTTGATCGCATTAAGGATCAACTCAACGAACGGCAGCTGAAAGTCGTGCGCCGGATGCTCAACGAAGGACCCTCCGGATTCGCCGGCGGCATGACGGCAAAGAAATACATGGCCGTCACCAAGGCCACCAAGCCTACTGCCACGCGTGATCTTCAGGATCTCGTGACGAAAGAAGTGTTAATCCCTCTCGGCGGAGGAAGAAGTACTCACTATCAGGTAAACATCTGATCCTTGTTCGTGCGATCGAAGGCGGAAAGCCGAAGTAAAAAAAGGAAGATTGGTGGGCCTGGAGGGACTTGAACCCCCGACCAAGAGATTATGAGTCTCCTGCTCTGACCGACTGAGCTACAGGCCCGATTTAAAAAGCGGACGCTAGCATTACAGGAACGAGTGATGGGATGGCAAGGGCTTTCATTGTGAATTCGTTCTTTGGGGCGGTTTCCGGGCTTTTTGAGCGGCCAAGATGGCGGCGATACGTAGCCCTTAACTTAACTGTTTGGCCCTTTCTCGTCTAATAATCATCGGGGTT
This sequence comes from uncultured Verrucomicrobiota bacterium, assembly GCA_964402125.1. Lineage (GTDB taxonomy): Bacteria > Verrucomicrobiota > Kiritimatiellia > Kiritimatiellales > Pontiellaceae > Pontiella. The sequence continues at coordinate 4,438 of CAYOBH010000076.1, read as the reverse complement.
TGGCGCTCTGAGACCTCCAATTTCTCCACTCGAAGGTGACATGGGTTAAAAAGTTGTATCATTGTCGTAGTATTTGCGCTGCTAGCCCGTACAGCCTGCACTAGGTGCCGACTCATACATCCTCGAATGACAGAGCACCAGAATGAGTACAAAATAGATTTGAAAAAAGGTTTGGACATGGGAGCATGCGGAAAGACTGAATATGATACGATATTGTCTGAATATGTTTTGACTCATCCTTCATTTTGCGTTTCCATGCCTCCAAAAAGGCGATCGATAGATCGTCCGTCCGGGCGAGCAAAAAGAAAAAAGGGAGCATTTGCGTGAAATTACTAGATTACGGGACTGACCCCTTTGTTTGTCTCTCCCCAATGAAGGGAGCATCGAACAGCCGGGCAACGCGCAGGGGACTTCAACCCCATCAGTTTGTATTCGTGCCAGGCGTACCCAGGGCATGGACCTTACGCGGTAAAACGCACAATCTATCGTGCCAGACGTTATGTCCCGCGCAGGTCACACCAAACGTTAGGCAGGGATAAATATGAAAAAGCCAATTTCATCTTTTGGTGCAACCCTTTGGGTAGGTTCGGCAGCTTTGTTGATTGCTGTCAGTTTCTTGACAATATCCTGCGACCAACGAGAACAAAGAAATCCAGAGAAATTGGGATACACAAATCTTTTTGTAGCCGCCGAATCATGTACTGACCCATCAATTATCGATAAATTAATAAAATCCGGCGAAGATCCCAGTATTAGAAATGCACAAGGCATGACCGCATTAATGATAGCGGCATGGAAGAACACAAATGCTGATGTAATTGAACGACTAATCGTCTTGGGTTCAGATCCAAATGCTGGAGAGGATATTTTAGGATTTACACCCTTAATGCTAGCAGCAGGAGAAAATTCAAACCCTTCCATTATTGAACGACTCATTAAATTTGGTGCGCAACCAAATCTTCAAGGCACTCATGGGAAAACCGCCTTAATGGATGCTGCTAGATTCAATGAAAATCCAGAAATTATTGAGCAGTTGGTGGAATTTGGAGCCCAGCTGGAAATCAAAGATGAAGAAGGTATGACTGCTCTAATACTGGCCGCCGAGAACAGCTCATCTCCAGAAGTAATAGATAAACTAATCACGCTCGGTGCGAATGCAAATATTACTAACAAGATTGGCAATACAGTTTTACACCAAGCGGCATTATCGAATCCCAACCCCGATATATACGAAGTGTTCGTAAATCATGGAGTTGATATTAATAAGCGTAACATTATCGGAGCGACTGCCTTGATGTTTGCTGTAGGCTACAACTCAAATCCTGCTGTTGCGGAGCGACTACTATCTCTAGGTGCAGATGCAAATATAAATGATATGCATGGTGGTTGTGCACTTGATTGGGCTGAAAGAAATGAGGCCTTCAGAAATACCAAAGCTTATCAGACGCTGAAGAATAAGAGTAGGCACGGTGAAACGAGATGACCGGAATCAGTAAAAAATGCCTAACCAGAGCGTTCACCCTATCGCTTGCTCCGCGCGCTCAGGGTGACGCTTGTCGTTCGCCTGAGACATGAACGAGTTAATACCATACGACCCGGGCGTCTTGCCGACGAAACCTGCACCACAACCTGGTGACACAATCTCGCTGCGTCTTGACGGACTGCCGCCGTACAAGGATCTGCATTTCTCGATCCGCAACGTACGACACAAGGCCAACGATAGATTCATCGCCCTCCGGCGGGCGGCCATCCACGCAATGAGGGGGCGCGCCGCGTACCGCGGCGCGGTCGGTCTCGATCTCAACATGCATGCACCTGGATTCGAGCCGAACAAGGTTCTACTCGACTACGTCGGGGGTGTCATGGACACACTGGACGGTTCTCACGGTGCCGAGTTCACGTACCTGCCTGTGGTTTACGAGGACGACTGTCAGGTCGCACTCGGCTCCATCAAGTTGACCAAGAGCGATGATCAGTTCTACGAACTGCTCATCACGTTCCTTGATGAAGGACCCGGAGGCGAACAATCGCCTCCAGCATACCCCGAGCTCTTGGAGAGAATATGACAAACCTGCCTGTGCATATCGTGGTTGATCAAATGCCGAGCGTGCCATCTCACGTGGCCGACATCGTCGTCCCCTTCATGTCAGCCCTTCTCGGCAGTGTTGTCGGCGTCTTTGGCGCTTGGTGGATCGAGTGTAGGATGTTTGCGCGCAGGGTCGCACATGAGAGAACCATGGATGCCATAAGAGCCCGGCAGGAATGCGAGCGGGATGCCGTGCAATTTCAGGAGGGAATCTTTCAATCCTGCACACAGAAGAATCACCAGAATATTGACTCTCTCCTTGAGGCTCACGCTGACCAACTGAACTCGAATGAAAAGCTCATCTCCCTTTGCACCCGAATTAAGGAATCGACGGGCACCGATCCACTCCAACAAATAGGAACCCTAGGCGTGCCCATGGACCGCGCCCTTGATTTTCTGCGGTGGCTCTCGCCCCATATGCACAAGGCCCGCCCCAGCTTCCAACACGCAAACGAGAACTGGTTGCCTGAAAAGGTGAAACAGTTTTTGAGCCAAGATCACGCATAGGAGGCCGTGTCCAACAACAGATGTCGGGGTCACTCATAAGAAGTTGGGTCAAGTGAAAACAATAATATTCCTTCCCGCTTTCAGGATTATTTCTGAACGGTAACTTTCCATCACCCCGCGACAACCTTGCCTTGCGCCCTGCTTTTCATGCGCTGTTTTGTACAGTCACTCATATGGATCTACCCTTCGGCCGCTTTCTGCGAGTTCACATCAGGTCTCAAGATTCAAGATTGATTGGAGAGTCCTCATTGTAGTAGACATTCTGCGTATGGTAAGGGGATCAGAGTTGCGGCGGCCATTGACTACCGCCGTCGCTTCGAGAGCGCAGGATGGTTTTGGAAATAGAAAGGCGGATGTGCGCAATCTTGATTCTTGAGACCTGACCCTGCGCCCCATGTCGCTGGTGTCAGAGTACCAGAGTCAGTGCAAGTGATTTTTTTAAAAAAAAGTTTCGGGCATGGAGGGATGGTTGCCGCTGGAGAGCGGTTTTATGCAAAATTATATTTGCGCTTCAACAGAGCAAGACTTGACTATTTAGCGACGGAGTCTGTGGTGGCACGCCGGGCTTTGCTGACCTGCTCGCTGCAGACTGGCATGACGAGATATCGCGTCTCCTTGCAGAGCCGTATCAGAGTACCTTTGAGCAGTGTCCTCCCCGATTGCGGGGGAGCGGGTCGGCCCGGCAGCATTCTGACACAAGCCATCGACGATGCGTGGCAGTCCTAAAGAGCCATCCGGGCGTTCCGCCGTTAAATCAGATGTTGCCTACTCTGAGCGTGCGGCTATTTCTGCGAAGGAAGCGGTAGTTCTATTTCATACATTTCCTGGATCATGTTGCGCCATTGGCCGAGCGGGTTTTCGGCGTCGAAGGCGGTATCGACGGCTTTGGCTTTGACCCATTTGTCGAGCAGTCCGGGCCAGAGCTGGAGGTAGTATTCGCGCAGTTCTTCGATGGTGGCGGCGTGTTGGAGTTCGGGCGGAACGTAACATTCGCCGGTGCGCATGAGCCGCATGGCGATGCGTAGGAATCGCCGCGCCATACCGAAGTCGGCATGTTGTCCGTTGGCGCTTCGGCGTCGATGGTCTTCCATCAGATCCGCAGGGCCATGCAGGCCGAGGTGGTTTCCGCATTGGACGATATAGTCTTTCAAGATGCGGTTGCTGCGTCGCGAAACCCTCCCGATCTGGGCCGTCTTTTCGGGGCCTCCGGTTTGCTTTACCCGCGGGACGATCCCGGCGTAAGAGCATAGGCTCTGGAGTGAAGGCTGCGTTTCGACGGGGCCGATTTCCGCCGACACACCAGCAGCCAGCGTGATTCCGATGCCGCGAATGGACGTGAGGACGGCGGCCGGAGTCCGCGCCAGTTGCTGGGCGGTCTCTCGGCTAACCTGTTCAATGTTTTGCTGTATGCAGCGATACAGGCGCACCTCGCAGGAGAGCGAGGACTGAAGCATACCGCTGAGCTCCAGCGGATGATCAAGTACTTCGCGGGCATAGGTTTTGAGCTGAACGATCGCCTGCTCTGCGTGCTGAAGCCTTTTAGCTTTCAACTGTTTGAGCAGCGCTTTATCCTGCCGCCGGGCGATCTGTCGGGATGAAAACCGCTCTTCCATGAGATAGAGCGAGGCCTCCGAAAACGGAGGCACCGCACTGTTGCGCTCATCGAGAAAACCGGGAAAGAGCTGATCGACGAGTTGATGGATCCGGTTGCCCGTTGCCGTCAACCAACGGACCTGTTGCTTGCGATGCCGTGTGAGCGAACGCATCGCCCGTTGCGCTCCGATGCTTCCGCCCGCCACCGCTCCGCGCTTGTTGACCAGCATATTGGCGATGCCGAGCAGGTCG
>CAYOBH010000075.1:2150-11896 GCA_964402125.1 uncultured Verrucomicrobiota bacterium | reverse complement strand
AAAAATCCTGATTTTTTGGTTGTCGTTTAACACCGTTGCTTCGTGGTGAATCCCCCTTTTGCACCTTCGGGTCATCATCCTGCCGCTAAATCATTCTGTCTTAATCATTCTGTCGTAATCATTGCCGCTTCGCTGCCGTCGCTACGCGCCAGCCTCACTTCGTGTCTGCATAAACATCTCTATCCGATTCGCCCCTTTCGCGCGATTTCGCCTGTTTCGCGGATAGAATCTGCGATACAAAAATCAGATTGATTCTCAGTGGGTGTGCCGTTGACAAAAGCGCGCTGATTCATAACAATGGCCTTCGATTTTACTGAAAGAGAATTACGCAACATCTTTGTCTTTATACGCTTCAGCGGGTTGCAGCAACAACCCCACTGCCGCGACCCAAGATAAAGATTGTACTAGACTATCCCAACAAAGGAGCACAAACATGGCCGCCAAAAAAGAGACCCCGAAAGACCCGACCTCCGCACTCTGTGCTGTCGTTGCACAAATCCAGAAACAATATGGTGAAGGGGCGATTGTTAAACTGGGCGAAGCCCACGCCAATACCAAAATTGAATCTATCTCGACCGGCGCATTGACCCTTGACCTTGCTCTCGGAATCGGCGGACTCCCGCGCGGCCGTATTGTGGAAATCTTCGGCCCCGAATCTTCGGGGAAAACCACACTGGTTTCGCACGTCATCGCCAATGCCCAAAAAGCGGGCGGGCAGGCAGCCTTCATTGATACCGAACACGCACTGGATCCCGGCTACGCGAAGAAGATCGGCGTAGACATCGACAACCTGCTCGTTGCCCAGCCCGATTCCGGCGAAGAAGCCCTCAACATCTGCGAGGCGCTCATTAAGAGTAATTCGCTCGATGTTGTGGTGGTTGACTCCGTTGCCGCACTGGCTCCGCGCGCTGAACTCGACGGCGAAATGGGCCAATCACACGTAGGTCTTCAGGCGCGGCTGATGTCGCAGGCGCTACGCAAGCTCGTCTCTGCCATTAATCACTCGCGTTGTATCTGTATCTTCACGAATCAGATTCGTGAAAAAGTCGGCGTCATGTTCGGCAGTCCGGAAACCACACCCGGCGGCCGTGCGCTCAAGTTTTATTCCTCTGTTCGTCTGGACATCCGACGGGCCGATCAGCTGAAAGACTCTGCTGGAAACGTTTACGGCAACCGAACAAAGGTTAAGGTTGTTAAAAATAAAGTGGCAGCACCCTTTACACAGGCAGAATTCGACATCCTCTACGCCGAAGGCATCTCCTACGCCGGCTCAGTGATCGACGCCGCCATCAATGCAGGCATCATCGAAAAGAAGGGTTCTTGGCTTTCGATGGACGGTACCCAGATTGGCCAAGGCCGCGATGCCGCAGTACGTGCGATTAAGGAAGATAGGGAGCTGTGCGATGCCGTGATTGCGCGCATTTATAAAGCGCGCGAAGGATAAGTGCCGGAGCCCAAGGAGCGCACCAGCTCTCCCCGAATGCACAAAAGAAAAACCCCGCCTGAAAAGACGGGGTTTTTCTTTACCCGCAGAAGCGGATATTTTCAAAGGCTTATATGCCGCCAAGCTGGAAGCGCACATAGCGCTTAATCGTCAGATTATCGCCCAGCTCTTTGCCCTTTTCCTTAAGCAGGCTGGTGATAGAAACCTTATCATCCTTAACAAAGCCTTGCTCAACAAAGCAGATCTGAGAATAGAACTTGTTGATTTTACCGAGAAGAATGTTCTCGATAATGTTTTCCGGCTTTCCTGCAAGCTGCTTGCGTGCAATGTCCTTCTCCTCTTCCACAAGGTTAGCAGGAACTTGGTCGCGGGTCAGGTACTGCGGAGCCGCCGCCGCGACGTGCAGCGTAAGGTCCTTGGAAAGTTCCTGAAAAACAGGATTTTTTATGGATTCCGCTTTTTCGCAGCCGACTTCAACCAGAACGCCGACTTTTCCACCCAGGTGGATGTAGGACGTAATCGCACCGATGCCGTCAACGTCCCACTTTACATTACGGCGGAACATGATTTTTTCGCCGATAGAGGCCATCTGTGCTTCAACCTTTTCGTTGACGCCTTCAGCCATCTTACCTGTTTCATAGTTGAGGGATTCCAAACGGAGCTCTTCAACAAAAGCCTGGAAGGCTTCATTACGAGTAACAAAGTCGGTTTCGCAGTTCACTTCGATCAGTGCACCCCTCTGGGCATCCTTAGTAACGTTCGCAGCAACCATACCTTCTTTGGCTTCTTTGCTGGCGCGCTTGGTGGCAATCGCGGCACCTTTTTCACGCAAAATCTTCACCGCTGCATCAAAATCGCCATTGGTCTGTTCAAGCGCCTTTTTACAGTCGTTAATGCCCATGCTGGTGGCATCGCGAAGTTCTTTAATCATACTGGTAGTAATAGCCATCGTATTGTCTCCTCTCTGCAGAATTATGCTTCTTCGTTTTTAGTTTCAGATTCTTCCGCAGGCGTTTCTTCAACAACCGGCTCGACAGCGGCAGGAGCTTCTTCAACGGCAGGAGTCTCTTCTGTAACAGGAACTTCTTCCGTTCCTTCTTCAGCTTTGGCTTCGGCCTTCTTCTTTGCGTCATTCTTTTTCTTCTGGTCCTTGATCTTCTTCAGCACTTCCTCGCGCTTCTTCTTATCTTCGAGCTCCTTCTTCTTACGCTCTTCGCGGGCGGCTTTGGCCTTTTCGCGTTCTTCGGCGTCCGCCTTTTCACGCGCCTCACGCTCGGCAGCGGCCTTAGCGGAGTATTCAGCGTCCGCATCTTTGATGCCTTCTGCGAGCACATCGCAGATGAGTCCAATGGAACGCAAAGAGTCGTCGTTACCCGGGATCGGGTATTCAACAAGGTCTGGATCCGCATTCGTATCAACCAGCGCAACCACCGGAATGTTGAGTCGTTTGGCTTCAGTCAGCGCAAGGTGTTCGCGCTTCAGGTCAACGACAAAAAGGGCGCCCGGCATTTTCGTCATCGAGGCGATACCGTTCAGGTTGCGTTCCAGCTTAGCCTTTTCACGGCGAAGTACAGAAACTTCCTTCTTCAGCATCTTTTCCATAGTACCGTCTTTTTCCATCTTCTGGAGTTCCTGCATACGTGCAACAGAAGAACGGATGGTCGGGTTGTTGGTCAGCATACCGCCGAGCCAACGATGAATCACGTACGGCTGATTCGCACCATCCGCTGTGGTCTTAAAAATCTCACGGGCCTGTTTCTTGGTGCCTACGAAAAGAACCTTTTCGCCGCGCAGTACAACCTCTTTCAGGAAGGTCTTCGCCAGTTCCAGCTGCGACAGGGTTTTATTCAGGTCGATGATGTAAATCCCGTTCTTAGCGCCGTGAATAAAGCGCTTCATTTTGGGATTCCAACGCTTGGTCTGATGACCGAAATGCAGACCTGCATCCAACAGATCCTGCACAGATACCGTCTTGGTGAACGATTCCGACATAATACCTCTCCTTATAGTTTATACTGAGTAAACAATCCGCTTTGACCGCCACGAGGTAGCAGACGGCCTTCGCTTCCGATCGGCACTTCCGATCGATTAAGGGGCGGAATATAGGTATACAGGCCGAGCCGTTCAAGCTCTATAATGCGGTTTTTTGCTGCTACTTGCGCGCACCGGACATTGATCCAAGCACCACATTATCAATCAGTCGCGTCGAACCGACTCTCACAGCAATCGCAACTAAAACAGGCCGATCAATCCGATCGACCGCACACAATGTCTGGTCGTCAACAAATTCAATATAATCAATACGGACCTCCGGCACGGCGCTGATCATCTCTTCCATGACAGAACGAATGGGCCCGACATCGTGTTCACCCTGTTGAAACAGTCGAGTTGCCGCGTCCAACGCCTTCCGCAGACAGATCGCATTTTTGCGCTGCTCGGGCGAAAGATACTTATTCCGCGAACTCATGGCCAGACCGTCTGATTCGCGCACAATGGGGCCGCGCACAATCTCCACAGGAAAATTCAGATCCCGCACCATACGTTCAATAATACGCAGTTGCTGTGCATCCTTTTCGCCGAACACCGCCAAATCAGGCTGCACGAGATTAAACAGCTTTGCAACCACCGTGCAGACCCCTCGAAAATGGAACGGGCGCGATGCCCCGCACAGCACCGAAGAAAGCGACTCTTCCTCCACCCATACGCTGGCGGTTTCCATATACATATTCGACGGATCCGGATAGAACAAGAAATCGACCTTCGCCTCCCGACACAAGGCCTCGTCCCTCTTAAAATCGCGCGGATACGCATCCAGATCCTCATTAGGGCCAAACTGTGTTGGATTCACAAAAATACTTACCACGAGCACATCGCACTGCTCTCGCGCAATCCGCATCAGCGAGAGATGTCCCTCATGTAAGAATCCCATGGTCGGAACAAAACCAATCACTTGCCCGGCACGCTTCAGCCCCATTGCACATTCCTGCATTTCCAACGGTATGTGAATAACCTGCATAATATCCCTTGAGTATCCGCATTGTAATCGATGCAGCAAAAATCGCCGAGCCTACATCGTTTTCCTAATAAGTCTGGTCCTCGGAAGGAAAAGTACCGGATTCCACTTCGGCTTTGTACGCCGCCAGCGCCTCCATAATAATCGGGTTCAGATGGGCAAATTTTTTCACAAATTTTGGAACCGACCGATCGCTGATGCCCAGTAGATCCGTAAACACCAGCACCTGACCGTCGCAGTCTGCGCCCGCACCAATACCGATCGTCGGGATAGTGAGCGACTTCGAGATGGCTTCTCCCAACTCCGGTGGCACACATTCGAGCACCAGCGCGAAGGCACCGGCCTGTTCAACCGCCATGGCATCATCCATCAGCTTGCGCGCTTGGTCAGACGTTTTTCCCTGCACCCGATACCCCATATTTTTGACGCTTTGCGGCGTCAGACCAATATGCCCCAAAACAGGAATCCCATTTTCCACCAATGCAGAAATCAGCTCCACTCGATTAACGCCGCCCTCAATCTTTACCGCATCGGCATTGGCTTCCTTAATAAACCGCCCGGCGTTTTCCAGCCCCATCGCAATCGACGGCTGGTACGACATAAACGGCATATCGGCTATCACCAGGGCCTCTTTCACGCCGCGCGCAACCGCCGCTGTATGATGAAGCATCTCCGCCATACTCACCGGCAGCGTCGTTTCATAACCTAAAACCGTATTGGCCAGCGAATCTCCCACCAACACGACCGGCAGCCCAGCGCTATCCACCAACGCACCCGTCAGTGCATCATACGCCGTGAGAATCGCAATTTTACGTTCGCCCTTCAGGGCCTTAATCTTTGCAGCGGTCCATTTCATAACAACTCCGTCTGCGGATTACCATTGATCTTCATACACGCACAGGCCTGCGTCAGGCGGAAGCATATCAAGAATTTCACGCACTGGCTTCCGGGTTTCCGGCAACACCATTTCGGGGCGGACATCATTGAGGGGCTGAACAACAAACCGACGCTGCGCCCAGCGCGGATGCGGGACAATCAGCCCGCCGCTGTCAATAATCTGTTCACCGGCATAAATGATATCGATATCGATCGGACGCGGCGCATTGCGGTCTTCTTCGTTGCGATCTCGCCCCAACAGGGTCTCAATCTTTTCGATGTACGAGCGCCAGCTTTCCAGCGGCAGTTCGCTTTCTACAATCAGAATGGAATTCAGATACGCCATATCCTGATACTCCGGTTTCACATCCACCGGCGTTGTTTCATAGATCGGCGACTGATCGACAAATTTTGTACGCGGAGCTGAAAGCAGCAGATTTTTTGCCTGCATCAGCAGTCGTTTCCGGTTGTACAGATTGGACCCCAGACTAAACCCGATTTCCATAGAAGACCTCACCCTCGAATACTTTTTCCGCGCCCCCCGTTAATGTAACCCGCGCGTCATCCATACCAATTATCAAATCATATCCTCCGGCACAATGCACACAGACGGGAAAAGATGCCCTGCCCCGCTGTACCGCCGTCACCCCAGCCGCCGCAGCGCCTGTGCCGCACGCCATCGTTTCTCCCTCCACGCCCCGTTCATACGTACGAATCGACAAACTACCGTCTGCATTGACCTGCGCAAAATTAACATTTGTTCCCTGCGGTGCAAACGCCTTATGAAACCGAAAATAGGTGCCCCAATTGGAAAGATCAATGGCCGCTGTATCGTCCACCCAAACGACCACATGGGGCACGCCGGTATTTATAAAATCAATTGCCCACTCCGATTCGATCGGCACATTAATCTGTAGTCTGGACGGCGCCGTAAGCTGTAGACAAACCTCATCGCCCAGCACCTCCGCACAGACAATACCCGCCACAGTTTCAATATTCATCTGCGCAGGAGCGACACTCATTTCATACGCCAGCTTGGCAAAACAACGTGCACCGTTGCCACACATCTCCACCTCATTCCCATCCGGATTTATAAAGCGCATCCGCAAATCGGCCTGCTCCGAAGGCTGAAGCAGAATGACCCCCTCGCACCCAATCCCCGTCCGCCGAGCAGCAATCGATTGAATAAACGTACGGTCCTGCAGCGGAAAAGTTAACGCCCGGTCGTCAATCAGAATAAAGTCATTACCGGCACCATGCATTTTAGTGAAAGGAATTTTCATAGGGCGGACAATCTGCCACAAAGGCACTGAACACAAAATCAAAAAGAGAAATAAGCTCGTATTTTCTATACAGGAAAACAATTCTCCACCGTGACCATGAAACCTCCGATACAACTCGTTTTCGATGTTCTCTTCAGCCATTGGGGCAAACAGCACTGGTGGCCAGCGGAATCGCTTTTGGAAATGATGCTTGGGGCCGTCCTGACACAGAATACGGCGTGGACCAATGTGGAAAAAGCCATCGAAAATCTGCGCTCTCACAGCGCACTGAACCTAAACTCACTCCACCATGGTTCGACAGAACAACTGGCCGAATGGATCCGTCCGGCGGGTTATTATAACCAAAAGGCGAAATATATTAAGGCAATGGTCCATACCATCTGTTCGCGCTTTCACGGCTCAATCGACCAGTTGTTTGAACTGGAGACCTCCACTCTGCGAAAAGAGCTTCTTTCCTGGAAAGGAATCGGTCCAGAGACCGCCGATTCCATCCTGCTCTACGCGGCAAACCGCCCGGTTTTTGTGGTCGATGCCTATACCAAACGAATTTTACTTCGCCACGGATGGTGCACCGAGAAAGCAACTTACAACGAGATCGCAGATCTTTTTACAAAAAATCTGCCTGAGGATGCTCAACTGTTTAATGAATACCACGCGCTTATTGTTCGACTCGGAAAAACGCATTGCCAAACAAAACCAAAATGCTCCGACTGCCCGATTAAAATACTTCGCCTGAAAATATAGATCTTCCTACAATTTGGAGTATTAAAAATCCAACTCATCGGATACAGACAGACCAAAACCGTACTTCAATTTTGATAATTCGAAATACACTTCTCAATAGGATGGCATAAATACTGCTCCAACCGTTCACGCCAACAACAAGGAGAAATGTACGTATGAAAATTAGACTCAGCCTGAAAACCAAAATGACCGGAACCTTTGCGGTCCTCGTGACATTCAGCTGCCTTATTCTCACCGTTTTATCTTACAGCAACTCAAAAAAAATGGCGAAGGAGCTGACTCAACACACACTCACCATGAAGATGGACGGTGATATCAGCGCCGCGAAGCAGTATGTACAGAAATATTTAGGATCGATTAATCTCTTAGACAACAGATTGGTCGATGAAAAAGGAAACTCGATTGAAGGAAATTTTGAAATGGTGGATGCCATCCAAAAGGACTTGGGAGTGGTTGCCACCATTTTCGCAAAAGAGAAAAATGACTTCCGCCGAATCACCACAAACATCATGAAACCGGATGGAACGCGGGCCGTCGGCACACTTCTCGGAGTAGACAGCGCTGCGTATAAACCAGTCATGAATAAGGAGCTCTTTGTCGGTGAGGCCGTGATTCTTGAAAAAAGTTATCTAACCGCTTACGACCCGATTCTTGACAAAAACGGAGGCTTGATCGGTATTTTGTTTGTTGGCATTCCGCGCGACGAAGTAAATGCCATCGCGAATGGATATGCGAGCTCAATGCTGACCCAGAGCAGCATTGCATTTTTGATTGTTTTGGCCATTTCCATTGCTGCGGCGGTCTGGTTTTCCGTATCGCTTAGCAGAAAAGTCACTCAGTGCGGGAACGCCCTTCAAAATGGAGCCCAACAGGTGAATGGAGCGGCATCTCAACTTTCTAATTCCTCCAACTCGCTGGCCGAAGGATCCACAGAACAGGCTGCAAGCCTCGAAGAGACTTCCTCCAGCTTGGAAGAAATGGCCACAATGACCAAAAACAGTGCGCAAAATGCACTGGAAGCCAACGCTTTGGCAGAAAAGGCCCGAGACGCAGCTGTTACAGGCACAGAATCCATGCAGACGATGGTAGCCGCTATTCACGAAATTCAGAGCTCGGCAAACGAAACGGCCCACATTGTCAAGGTCATCGATGAGATCGCCTTTCAAACCAACCTATTGGCCCTTAATGCGGCAGTCGAAGCAGCCCGGGCAGGCGAAGCGGGAAAGGGTTTTGCGGTGGTTGCCGAGGAAGTTCGTAATCTGGCCAAGCGTTCCGCAGAAGCAGCAAAAAACACAACCGAACTGATCAACACTTCCGTCGCCAATGCGAGTAATGGCGTGAAGCTCTCTGAAGAGGTTAATTCGATCTTTTCGGACATTGTCGAGGCCATCTCAAAAACAAGTCAGATCATGTCCCATATTGCCGAGGCCAACGCGGAACAGGCAGAAGGTATCGAACAGGTCAATGTGGCTGTATCTCAAATCGATATAGTGACCCAACGCAATGCAGCCACCGCAGAGGAAAGCGCCAGCGCTGCTTCCGAACTGACCTCCCACGCAGATTCGATGCTGAAAAACGTATCGCAGCTACAGGCAATCATTACTGGTGCAAACGAGGCATAACCGGATAACACGGAGACAAGGGCAGGTGTTTCAAACGGGAGGAAATTCCCCTCCCGTTTGGTTTTTTCCCCGAGAAGAGACGCTCGCTGAGCACCCCAAAATGGGCTTTTCACAAAGGAACCGAGATGCCCATCGTCCTTTTTAAACATCGACCAGAGACGCACCTATCCGTCCAACTTTTTCTTAAGCATCTGCATGACAGCACTAGGGTTGGCTTTCCCCCGGCTGGCCTTCATGACCTGACCCATGAGCGAGTTGATTGCCGCTGGCTTACCGCCTTTGTATTCTTCAACCGCTTTCGGGTTATTGGCGATCGCCTCGTCGGCCCATCCCTCCAGCGCTGAATCGTCGGAAACCTGCGCCATGCCTTTTTCTTCGACGATCTCTTTCGGCTCGCCGCCTTCGTTGAAGATAATTTCGAAAACCTGTTTACCAGCGCTGGTGCTGATGGTCTTGGCGTCAATCAACGAAACAATTTCGGCCAGCTTTTCCGGGGTAACTTTAGACTCTGTAATTGAACATTCCTGTTCTGCGAGCAAGCGCATCATTTCGCCCATTATAAAATTGGAAACTGCCTTGGCATTTTTTGTATGCCTCATTGCAGTCTCAAACCAGTCAGAGGTCGCCTTGTCGGCCGTCAGCACGCCGGCATCATATTCCGGAAGCCCCAGTTCGGTAACGTAGCGTGCCCGCCGCTGCGCCGGAAGCTCAGGCAGCTGCGCGCGCCACAACTCCACCTGCTCCGCAGTAATCTTAACTGGCAT
>CAYOBH010000075.1:0-2050 GCA_964402125.1 uncultured Verrucomicrobiota bacterium | reverse complement strand
ACATCCGAGCGCATCTGACCCTTTTCCTGATCGCAGTCGGAAATACCGCCGTACTGCATGATCTGCTTGAGCGCGGTCATATACGCCAGCGCATCTGCCGAGGAATGCATACAGGGATCCGACACAATCTCCATCAGCGCAGTCCCGGCGCGGTTATAGTCCACCAGACTTGCTCCAGCGGCGTGCGTGTTTTTGGCCGCATTTTCCTCCTGATGAATCCGCTCAATGCTGAAGGTTTTCATTTCGCCCTGAACCTCAACCGTTAGCGATCCACCTCGGCACAGTGGCTGGTCGTATTGCGAAATTTGATAGTTTTTGGACATGTCTGGATAAAAATAGTTTTTTCGGTCCCACTTGCTGTACGGGTTGATTTCACAGCCCAGCAGCAGGCCGGCCTTACAGCAGAGCTCAATCGCCTTCTCGTTAAGAACCGGCAGCGCCCCGGGATAACCCAGACAGACCGGGCAAACGTGCGTGTTCGGCTCCGCGCCGTACTCATATTTGCAGGAGCAGAACATCTTCGTATTCGTCTTCTGCATCACATGCGTCTCTAAACCAATGGTCGCTTCATATTTCATAATGTATCACCAGATTGTTTGTACATGCGGGTAGTTTAAAATTTTAGTATCGGCAGTTACCAACGGCACCCCGTGATGCCGCGCCAAAGCAACAATAAAACGATCTGCGGGATCCCTGTGGAATTCGCCGGGAAGCCGACTTGCTTCTATGGCAACCAACGGCTTCAAAGGTTCAACCACAATCCCGGGATACGTTGATAGGAACAAAGAGAACCATTCATCTATGTCGTACGGAAGAATCAGTTTTCCAACACTGTTTTTCAGCGCAATTTCCCAGATGGAGACAGCGGAAACATAGATGCCCGAACATCCTTCCTCTTTCTCAATAACCGCACGTGCGTCCTTTGAGAGTTTATCGGGAGAATGCGCCCACCAAAGCGCGATATGAGTATCGATTACAATCACAGTTCCGATTCCACCACCGCATCCATTAACTCTTCCATAGGTTCATCAAAATCGGGCGCAATGGAGATCGGCTTCCCTCTTAAGACATACTTCTGCTGATCAAATTCTTCATCTGCCGGGACAAGCTTCGCAATCGCCTTGCCATGGCGGGTCAACACCAACGGCTCATGGGTTGTTTCAACCTTTTTCAATAGCTCGGGAAGCGACCCGCGAAAATCTGAGACACTTACAGCAATCATATTTCCACCTCATTTTGTACACTTGTTTTTGCACAAAACAGGGCCATTATCAACATCAAATCGCCGGGCAGCTTCACGTTTCTCGCTTCAAATTTCAGGTTTCAATTTGTGCCACTCTGTCGTCTGTTCGTAAACGTGGCCGACTTTGAGAATGATCTCTTCCTTAAAGGCATCGCCGATAATCTGAAGTCCGATCGGCATTCCGTTTGAGGTGAATCCGCACGGCAGCGAAAGCGCACAGTTTCCTGCCAGATTAATCGGTGTGGTCAGAATGTCGTCGAGATACATCTTCAGCGGGTCAGCGGTCTTTTCGCCTTTTCGATAGGCTGCGGTCGGCGTGACCGGAGCCAAAATGGCGTCGCACTGCTTGAACGCCTCTGTGAAATCGTTACGGATCAGCGTACGCACCTTCTGTGCTTTCAGGTAATACGCGTCATAGTAGCCGCTGCTCAGCACATAGGTGCCCAGAATAATACGGCGTTTCACTTCCGACCCAAATCCGGCCGCGCGAGTTTTTCCATACAGCTCAGCCGGGTCCTTTCCGTCCAGACGCATGCCGTAACGAATGCCGTCGAATCGAGCCAGATTGGCCGAAGCCTCCGCCGTCGCAATGATATAGTAAACGGCAATCGCATATTTTGCATTCGGCAGGCTCACATCCACAATTTCAGCGCCGAGGCTTTTGCAATGTGCCACCGCATCGCGCACCGATTTCTCAATCTCAGGATCCATGCCTTCCACAAAAAATTCCTTCGGCAAGCCCAGCTTCATCCCTTTAAGCGATGTGTCCGCTCCCAGCGCAGCCGAAAACGCAGGGACCTCCATATC
>CAYOBH010000074.1:0-11900 GCA_964402125.1 uncultured Verrucomicrobiota bacterium | reverse complement strand
GAGCCGGCGCGTAGCGCAGGCTGTACTGATTAATACCTTTGTCTGGAGATTTATTTGCAACGAATGGATGAAAAGCAGCGAATAGGAATCATTCTGCCCTAAAATCATTTTGCCTGACATAAAACCTCCGAGTCCTCTGTATCCTCCAGCGTAGCGGGTGGTGAACAATGTTGACCGCGAAGAAGGGAAGACGCGAAGTGCGAAAGGGCATGAATGTAGGCAGGATTATTTTGGGGCAGAATGATTTGCGGAGGCCAGCGCTGAACTCGATTTGATTTGGTGTTTTGCGTGAATTATTCCTGATCGATGGTGGGACGGTCAATTTCTGCATTTTCGAACGGGAGGATGCGCATGGGGCCGTGTCCTTGGCCGAGCCCGGCGGGCGAGCGAAGGCATTGGTTGAGAAAGGTTTTGGCCTGAATAACCGCGTCCGAAAGCGTGTTCCCCAGCGCAAGTCCGGCGGCAATCGCGGAAGAGAGAATGCAGCCGGTTCCGTGCGTGGCCTTGGTATTGATGCGCGGGCTGGCGAGCCACAGTGCAGAAGAGCCGTCGGTCCAGTAGTCGCGGCAGTCGGTCTGCGTGGAGTGGCCGCCTTTGATGAGGACAGACTGTACGCCGAGGTCGAGAATCTGTTTCGCGGCTTCTTCGATGTCAGCAATCGGTCCGCCGAGAATCGATTCGGTTTCGGGAAGATTGGGCGTGAGTACGGTAACGAGCGGAAGGAGGTCGCGTTTGAGTATTTCCAGCGCTGCGGGATCGAGCAGGTCGGCTCCGGAGGTGGATTTCAGAATAGGATCGCAGACGATCGGCGTGTGGGGCAGGGCGGCGGAAAAAAAGTCGGCGAGGGTGCGGCAGGTTGCGGCGGAGCCGAGCATGCCGGTTTTAACGGCGGTCGGCGGAAGATCGGCTGCCAGCGCTTGGAGTTGTGCACGCAGCATGGTTTCGGAAACCGGCTCCACCGATTGCACACCGAGGGTGTTTTGAGCAGTGAGCGCGGTGATGACAGAGCAGCCATGTACGCCAAAGGCGTTCATGACGTTGAGGTCGACCTGAATACCCGCCCCTCCGCCCGAGTCGGAGCCGGCAATCGTCCAAGCGCAGGCAGAATTAATCTTCATCCTCTTCGCTGGGGAAAATATAAACCGTTTCGTCCGGGCTGACGTAGCCGACCTCATGAGCAACCCGCTCAACAAATTCGGGATCGGTCGAGAACCGTCGGCTGTTGGTTGCATTCTTTTCGGCGGCTTCCTTCTCCTTTTTTATTTGCGCTTCCAGTCGTTCCAGCTTTTTTTGGCGCGCCTTGGTTTCGCGGATGGTCGGTGTAAATATCAGGACTGCGCCGACGCCCATCATCACAAAAACGCCGATGACTGCCGTGCGGGTAATCAGTCTCCAATATTTTTCCGTCTGCTGCATAATAATTACGTGTACCGTTAATTTGAGCTCTGTCGCGCAAATATAGCGACTATTTCTTCGTCAACAAGGTTGTTTTGCTTTCTGTTTTTCGGTCAATTTACTCGGGCCTCTGTTTTTGGCCCGCTAAACAGGCGAAATAGCGCGAAACAATTTTTGATGCAACGTGTAGGGTCGGTTCTATGAGCCGAAATGCGCCGAGACGATCATGGATTGGCTCACAGAGCCAACGCTACACCCATGGATTGGCTCACAGAGCCAACGCTACAACGATGCAAATATGATGGGAAAGGTGTTTTCTTTGATTTATCCCTTGCATGACAGAAGGATACATCTAATATAGCGCGCTCGTTCAAGGGGGAGGTGTGTTTTCGGCAAGTGGTCGGAGGCTTTCCCTTTGCAGATAAATAGAAACAAAAAGGTCAGGGTGCGCGTGTGCCCGCTTTATACTATGGAATCAACAGCTAACAAACGCATGGATGCAGATAACGCAGCCATGGAAGCAATGTACGAAGAAACCCTTAAAAAATTCAACGAGGGGTCTATCGTCACCGGTAAAGTTCTCAGTATCCACGATGGCGATGTGCTCATCGATATCGGATATAAATCTGAAGGCATCATTCCCGTTCAGGAATTCAAGGAACTCCCCGAAGATCTGATCGGAAAGGAAGTCGAAGTTTTCCTCGAACAGCTGGAAGACCGTGACGGTATGATTGTGATCAGCAAGCGCCGCGCCGAACAGCAGCGCGCATGGGATTACGTTGTAAATGAATGTACCGAAGGAAGTCTCGTTGAAGGGATTATCAGAAGCTGCGTAAAAGGCGGATTTGTCGTCGACGTCGGCGTGGATGCATTTCTCCCCGGTTCTCAGCTCGACGTTACTCCGGTCCGCAATCCGGAAGAACACGTCGGCAGAACCTATCAGTTCCGCATTCTTAAAATTAATCTTGAGCGCAAGAATATTGTCGTTTCCCGCCGCGAACTTATTGAAGAGTCCCGCCGCGAATCGCGCCGTAAGGTATTGGCGGATATTCAGGTCGGTCAGGTCCGTAAGGGTCAGGTCAAGAACATCACCGACTTCGGGGCCTTTGTTGATCTCGACGGTATCGACGGCCTGCTGCACGTCACCGATATGACTTGGGGCCGTATCAACCATCCGTCCGAAATGCTTAAAGTGGGCGATGAAATTGATGTGATGATTCTCGAAATTGATCTCGAAAAGGAACGCATCAGCCTCGGCCTGAAGCAGACCTTGGAAAATCCGTGGGAAGAAATTGATGCTCGTTATCCGATCGGTGCCCGTGTACACGGTAAGGTGGTTAACCTTGCTCCGTACGGCGCGTTCGTTGAACTCGAAGAAGGCGTTGAAGGGCTTGTTCACGTTTCCGAAATGTCCTGGACCAAACGCATTCAGCGCGCTGCCGACGTATTGAACTTGGGCGACGAAGTTGACGCGGTTGTTCTTTCGGTCAGCACGGAAGACAAGAAGATTTCGCTGGGCATGCGCCAGACCGAAGATAATCCGTGGGAAGTTGTTGCCGGCAAATATCCGATTGGATCGCTGGTTACCGGTAAGGTCCGCAACTTTACCTCGTACGGCGCATTCGTTGAGCTCGAAGAGGGCGTTGACGGCATGATCCACGTTTCCGATATGTCTTGGACCCGCAAGGTCAACCATCCGACCGAAGTCCTCAAGAAGGGCGAAGAAGTCGAAACGGTGGTACTCGAAATCGATGCCACCAACCAGCGCATCAGCCTCGGCCTCAAGCAGGCTCAGGATGATCCGTGGGCGGGCATTGTTGACCGCTACCCGATTGGCGCGAAGGTTACCGGTATTGTAACGAAGATCTCTTCGTTCGGTGCGTTCGTTGAAATCGAAGAGGGTATCGACGGTCTCGTGCACATCAGTCAGATTTCCGACGATCACGTTGAGCGCGTGAAAGACGTCATGAACGTTGGCGACAGCATTGAAGCCCGCGTCGTGAAGGTTGATCCGGTTGAACACCGCATCGGGCTCAGCATCAAAGCTGTTAAGGTTGAAGACGACGAGTTTGAAGTAAAGGAAGATATGCTCGAAGGGCTTCAGCCCGGTGCCGAGCTGGTCGACCTCTCGTCTGCATTCGACACGGCCTTTGGGGATTCTCTTGAAGAGTGGCACCCCGGCGAAAGAAGAAAGAAGGGCTCCGAGTAATCGGCTCCTTCGCCACAGAAAACCTGCCCGAATCTAGGGCAGGTTTTTTTTGTGACTTTCCCGCGCAGCTGTGGCTAAATGCGCGCTTTCTTGAGAAGAAGCGGGTCGTGATCGTTTTTGCGCTTGAGCGCACGGAAGGAAAAATGACCCGTGATGGAGCGATGATTTGGTGCGAAATATGACTATAGAAGAACAACTCGATTTTCTCTTGGCACGCGCGGTGGATTTTTTCAATCGCGACGATCTGAAAAAAAAGCTGGAGAAGGCGGCGCTCGAAGGGCGCGGCCTGCGCATTAAATATGGGGCCGATCCCTCTGCACCGGACATTCACCTCGGCCACGTGGTGGGGCTGAATAAGCTGCGCGAATTTCAGGATGCCGGCCACACGGTCGTCTTTATTATCGGTGACTTTACCGGAATGATCGGCGATCCGTCGGGTAAATCCGCAACGCGCCCGGCGCTGTCGAGGGAGCAGGTTGCGAAAAACGCGGAGAGTTACAAGGAACAGGTCTTTAAGATTCTCGATCCGGAAAAGACCGAAGTGCGCTTCAATTCCGAGTGGCTGGGAGAGATGAAGTTTGAGGATGTGATCCGCCTGACCGCTCACGTTACGGTGGCCCAATTGCTCGCCCGCGACGATTTTTCCAAGCGCTATGCGGACAATCGCCCGATTTCGCTGGTGGAATTTCTTTATCCGCTGGTGCAGGCCTATGACTCGGTGATGGTCAAGGCCGATCTGGAGTTGGGCGGTACCGATCAGCTCTTTAATCTGCTGCTCGGGCGCGAGCTGCAGAAGGTGATGGGGCAGGAACCGCAGTGTGTGATGACGCTCCCGCTGATCGAAGGCCTCGACGGCGTGAACAAAATGAGCAAGAGCCTGAACAACTATGTCGGCGTGAACGAAACGGCGCGCGATATGTACGGCAAGCTCATGAGCGTTCCCGACGACCTGATGTGGAAATATTTTGAATACATTCTCTGCTGGCCTTCCGATAAGGTGAATGCAATGCGCGCCAAGGTTGCTTCCGGCGAGCTGCATCCGCGCAGGGTAAAGGATATGCTGGGGCAGGAAGTCGTTACGCGCTTTATGGGTGCCGATGAGGCGAAGGCGGCGTCAGAAGAATTTACGCGCATTTTTGCGCAAAAAGAACTTCCGGACGAAATTCCGGAGGTGATGCTTCCTGCGGAGGAGATCGGCTTGCTGAACCTGATGGTGCAGGCCGGACTTGCCACGAGCAACGGCGAGGCGCGCCGGCTGGTGAAGCAGGGAGCGGTTAAGATTAATGATGAAAAAGTCAGCGATGAACGCGCACAGATTATGCCCGAAGACGGAATGATTATCCGCTCCGGCAAGCGCGGATTTGCGAAGATAGTAATAGGATAGTACTGCGTAGTGCGTATTACGTATTGCCGGTTTTTGTGCGGAATCGGCATTCACTCAATACGCAATATGCAGTACGCAATAGGGAGGTTTAGCGATGTCAGGACATAGTAAATGGGCAAATATTAAGCATAGGAAGGGCAAAGCCGATGCCGCGCGCGGTAAGGTTTTCAGTAAGGTCGCCAAGGAAATCATGGTCGCAGCGCGGTCGGGCGGGAACCCGGCAGATAACATTACGCTGCGCGCACTGATTCAGAAGGCCAAGGCGGCGAATATGCCGAACGATAATATTGAGCGCGCTATCAAAAAAGGAACCGGCGAGCTCGAGGGCGGACAACTGGAAGAGGGCAGCTACGAATGCTACGCCGCCGGCGGAATTGCTGTGATTATAAAAGTGCTGACCGATAACAAAAACCGCTCGGCATCCGAAGTCCGTTATGCCATGAGCAAAGCCGGAACTGAACTGGCCACCCCCGGCTCCGTTAGCCGTATGTTCCAGCGCAAGGGGCAGATTTTTATCGATAAGGATAAAACCGACGAGGAAACCCTGATGAACCTTGTTTTGGAAGCTGGCGCGGAAGACCTGAAGACCGACGGGGAGCAGTTTGAGGTCATTACTGATCCCTTTGATTTTGCTGCCGTTTCTGAAGCGATTACCAAGGCGGGCATTCCGATGGATGAAGAGTCGCAGGTAACGTTGATTCCGGACGTGGTCATGGAAGTGAACGATGTGGGTCAGGCGCAGCAGATCATGAGATTTGTCGAAAACCTCGAAGCGCTTGATGATGTTCAGGATGTGTACACCAACTTTGACATTTCCGATGAAATTGCTGCGCAGCTCGAAGCGGAATAGAGATCATGAGCCTGCCGATTTGTACCTATGGAAACCCGATCCTCCGCAAAAAAGCGGAGGAGGTCCGTGAAGTTACCGACGAGCTCCGCGAGTTGGCGAAGGAGATGCTCGAAACCATGTATGCGGAGCGCGGGGTTGGACTCGCCGCTGAACAGGTAGGGCGTTCAGAGTCCCTGTTTGTGATCGATATTCCGCCGGACAGCGATTTGGATGAACATGAGCAACGCGAAAATCCAGACGTTAAAATGCCGCTGATCTTTATTAATCCGGCGATTGTCGCGCATTCGGACGATATTCAGGTCGGTCCGGAAGGCTGTCTGAGTTTTCCAGAGATCTTTGCCGACGTTGAGCGCTGGTATGAGGTGGATGCAGAATACACCGATCTGGACGGCCATCGCAAAAAGGTTCACGGAAAAGGGCTGCTCGCGAGGGCCATTCAGCACGAGCTCGATCATCTGAACGGCGTTCTGCTGGTGGATCGGATGTCGCCGGTAAAGAAGGTTACGCTCGGCGGCAAGCTTAAGCGTTTGGTCAAGCAGACCAAAAACGAGCTTTGATATTTTTGGGTAAAATATTCTCAAAAAATCCATTTCATAGCGGGCCATCTACGGCTAAAGTGTCCGAATGATTACGCTAAGTAAAACGATTCGACTGTTTCTCGACAGCATTGGTCGCCGGGATGAGTATGAGTTTTATCTCAACAAGTTTCAGTCGGAGCATTCGGCCTGTTTTGCACTGCTTTGTCCGGACCCGGGCAGTATTGAAGCCGGGGCCGAAGTGCTGGCGTTTGATCTCCACTTTCTGCTGCGGCTGGAGCTGGTGCCCGCGATTCTGCTGTGCGGAAGCGATGCGGAGCGGATGCGCTCGGTACTAGCCCGTGAATCAGTTTTTGATTTTTGCTTATTGGCCGAGGCCGATCCGCTGGCGTTTATCCGTAGTGCGCGCCTGAGTGAAAAGGTGCCGGTGCTTGTGGCGGAGGGTATCGAACTGGAAGAGGCCCTGTTGCGGTGGGTTCCCGAAATGGCCAATCGTATCCATTTTATCCGCGCTGCGGGCGGTCTGAAAGGGCTCAACGGCGAGCTGATGCCGCATCTTTACACGCACCGGGAAAACGTTCAGCCGCTCGAGGAGCTGGAGTTTGATTATCCGGCGCTTGCGCGCAAGCTGCTGGATGAGCGCCCGGGGGTGCATCTTTCAATTACATCGCCGATCAATCTGCTGCAGGAAATATTCACGGTTAAAGGGGCCGGAACGCTGTTTCGAAAGGGGAGCACGATCCTTCATTTTTCCAATATTGAAGAGGTGGACCGCGATCGACTCGTACATCTGCTGGAAGCCAGTTTTGGGAAAAAGCTGAAGGATGAGTCGTTCCTCGCCAATGTGCAGGAAGTGTACATCGAGAAGGATTATCGCGGTGCCGTGTTGCTGGAGCGCCACAGGTCCGGACTTTACCTTTCCAAGTTTGCCGTGGGTCGCGAAGCGCGCGGAGAAGGTCTCGCGCTGGAGCTTTGGCAGCAGGTGTGCGGGAACCATTCGGCAATCTTCTGGCGCTCCAACGCAAGCAACCCTTTTAACTCGTGGTATCAGCAGCAGGCGGACGGTCAGCACCGCTCCGGAAAGTGGCAGATTTTCTGGAGAGGAATATTGATTGAAAATATTTCGGGTGTTATAGAGTTTTGTTCCATTCGAGATGAAGATTTCGCAGGGCCGGGAACGGCCTGAGTTGGTTAATGTAAGTCTGTTAGGGGGTCCAATGAAACGTACAGGAAGAATCGGTTTGTTGGCGGCAATTGCTGCCTTTTGTGTGGTTCAGGTTCAGGCGGAGTCGTTTCCGTTTAATGATCCGGCTCTGTCGATCGAAGATCGAATTGAGGATCTGATTTCACGCCTGACGGTAGAGGAAAAGATAGAACAGCTTCGCTACGCCGCACCGGCCATCGAACGGCTCGACATTCCGGCCTACAACTGGTGGAACGAATGCCTGCACGGCGTGGCGCGGAACGGCCGGGCCACGGTGTTCCCCCAAGCCATCGGGATGGCGGCATCGTTCGACGAGGATATGATTAAGCGGATAGGGGAGGCCATTGCGGTTGAAGCGCGGGCCAAGTACAACGCCTGCTCTGCCCAAGGCTACCGCGAGCGCTACCAGGGGTTGACCTTCTGGACTCCCAACATCAACATTTTCCGCGATCCACGCTGGGGCCGCGGGATGGAAACCTATGGCGAAGACCCCTTCCTGACGTCGTTGCTGGGCGTGTCGTTCGTCGAGGGTTTGCAGGGTGATAATCCCGACTATCTGATGGCCGCCGGTTGCGCCAAGCATTATGCGGTTCACAGCGGACCGGAAGATGTGCGCCACTCGTTCGACGCCGAGGTGACGGCCAAGGATCTGTGGGAAACCTATCTCCCGGCCTTCGAGGCGCTGGTAGTGGACGGCAAGGTCGAAGGAGTCATGGGAGCGTATAACCGGGTCAATGGCGAAGCGGCCTGCGCGAGCGAATACCTGATCCAGGACATTCTGCGGGATCAATGGAACTTCGACTGCTATTTTACCTCCGACTGCGGGGCGATTGAAGACCTTTATCTCGGCCACAAGCTGGTGGAGACGGCGGAAGAAGCGGCGGCGATGGCGCTGAAGGCGGGCTGCAACCTGGAGTGCGGCGATGTCTACAAGGTGCTTCCCGAGGCCTTCGCCAAGGGATTGATCACCGAGGAGGATCTCGACCGGAACCTGCGCGAACTGCTGCCGACCCGTTTCCGCTTGGGACTGTTCGATCCACCGGAACGCGTTCCCTTCTCGAAGATTACCAGCGAGGTGATCGGATGCGATGAACACCGGGAACTCAGTCGCGAAGCCGCCGTCAAATCGATCGTGCTGCTGAAGAACGACAATGTCCTGCCCATGCGCAAGGACTACAAGAAGGTGTATGTCACCGGCCCGACCGCGACGCATGTCGACGTGCTGCTCGGCAACTATTTCGGCGTCAACGAAGACATGGCGACCATCCTGGAGGGGGTCGTCGGAAAGGTCAGCTCACACACGACGGTGGAATACCGGGCGGGCTCCCTGCTGGACCGCGACAATGCGAATCCGATCGATTGGTTCAGCAATCCGGCAACGGAGTCGGAGGTTACCGTGGCATGCGTGGGTATTGCTCCTACGCTGGAGGGGGAAGAGGGTGGTGCCATCGCTTCGCCAACGAAGGGCGACCGGATGGATCTGAACCTGCCTGAAAACCAGATGACATTCCTTCGTACGATTCGGCCAAAGGCCAAAAAGCTCGTCGTGGTCATTACCGGCGGAAGCCCGGTGACCTGCCCAGAGGTGATGGAGCTGGCCGACGCGGTGCTGTGGGTCTGGTATCCGGGCCAAGAAGGCGGTAACGCGGTGGCCGATGTCCTGTTTGGCGATGCCGTTCCTTCCGGCCGCCTGCCAATCACGTTCCCGAAATCTCTGGACGATCTGCCTCCGTTCGAGGACTACGATATGGAAGGGAGGACCTACCGCTACATGACGAAAGAGCCGATGTTCCCGTTTGGGTTCGGACTCAGCTACACCCAGTTTAAGTACAGCAACCTGCGGCTGAACACGCAGTCCGTCGAATCCGGCAAATCAGCGGTTATGGCCACCGTGACCATCGCCAACACGGGTTCCGTTGCGGCCGAAGAAGTGGCTCAGCTTTATCTGACGGTGGAAAATGCGCCGAAGCCGGCCCCGCTCTATTCCCTGAAGGGCGTTAAGCGCGTTAAGCTGAATCCCGGCGAGCGCATGACCGTACGGTTTGAAATTACGCCGGACATGATGTCGGTGGTTGACGCCGAAGGAAAACAGGGCGTGGTTGAGGGCCCGATCAAGGTGATTATCGGCGGATGCAGCCCTGTTGAGTGTGCCGTCGATCTGGGCGCTCCGCAGCCCGTGACCGCATCCTTCATTGTTGAGTAAGCCGTATTTGTTTGGCGTCCGGGCAGACTGCGTCTGTTCGGACGCATTTAACGAAAAAAGAAAATGACCGCAAAGGCGTATTATCGCTATTGCGGTCATAATTTTTTCCGGACAAATCTAATCGACGCGATGAGTCACTTCCACCAGATGATAACCAAACTGCGTCTGAACCATCTGCACTTCGCCAACGGGCGCGCTGAAGACCACCTGATCAAACTCCGGAACCATCTGTCCGCGACCGAAGGTGCCGAGCGCTCCGCCCTGTTTACCGGAAGGGCACGTTGAATGTTTGCGCGCCAGCTCGGCAAAATTCGTTCCGTTTTCAATCTGTTTTTTAAGGTCGAGGCATTTCGCCTCTGTGGCCACCAAAATGTGGCGTGCTGCTGCTTTGGACATATCGTTTCTCCCAGGGTTACTGTTCGTTCTATAAAGCGCTCGGAGGATCTTGAAAAACCTCCGATTTGGCAAGATCCAGTTATCCGTTAATCGAGGAGCCGCTCACTTTCCGCGGAGCGCAAGTGCTGAGGAAAACTTGGCCCGTTTCGTAGACGCGACCTCCTCGTCGCGTAAAAACAGTGAATCGGATAGATTGACCGCGAAACACGCGAAAAAAATAATTTCGGCAGAATGATTTTGAGGCAGAATGATTAATCAGCGCAGGTTTTGGGTTTGAATCGTTCGCGGAAAGGGGTAAGTAATTCACAAAGTTATATCCAGTAGAAAGGATCGTTGGCATGAAGAAATTGAGGATTGGAATAGTTGCCTTTGCCGCAATGGCGGGAATGGCGGCGGCGCAAACGAACACGACGGCGTTTTTCCGGATATCGAGTCCGACGAACGCGGTGATTACGGAATTTGATGTGGCGGCTGGAACGATCAGCTGGTCGAACGGCGTGGCGGGCATTACAAACCAGTTGCAGCGATCGGTCGATCTGGTGGAGACCAACGGCTGGGTCGATTTTGCGATGCTGGTCTCCACGGGCGCGACGGCCTGCGCGGAGCGGATCATCGATCTCGCTCCGCCGGAGGGCATGGCTTGGATTCCCGGCGGCAATTTCAGTATGGGCGACAGCATGGGCGACGGATCCAGCGACGAACTGCCAGTGCATTCGGTCGATGTGGACGGATTCTACATGGATCGCACCGAGGTGACGAAGGCGCAATGGGATGTGGTCTACAACTGGGCGGTGACGAACGGCTATAGTTTCAATACTGTCGGCTCCGGAAAGGCACCGAATCATCCGGTGCATACGGTGAGCTGGTACGATGTGGTGAAGTGGTGCAACGCCCGCAGCGAGATGGAGGGGCGGACGCCGTGCTATACGGTGAATGGTAGCACCTACAAGACTGGGCAAAGCGCTCCGGTCTGTAACTTTGAAGCCAACGGCTACCGCCTGCCGACCGAGGCGGAGTGGGAAAAGGCCGCGCGCGGCGGACTCCAAGGCAAACGGTTTCCGTGGGGCGATACGATCACGCATGGCGAGGCAAACTATATTAGCTCCAGTTCATACACCTACGACATCAGCGCCACGCGCAGCTACCACCCGGCCTACGACTATGGGGGCTATCCATACACGAGTCCGGTCGGCAGTTTCCCGGCAAATGGCTATGGGCTGTATGACATGACCGGAAATGTGTGGGAGTGGTGCTGGGATTGGAACGGCGAAGATTACTATGCGTCGTCGCCCTCGTCGAATCCGCAGGGGCCTTCTTCGGGCTCCAAGCGCGTTCCTCGCGGAGGCAGCTGGAGCCACATTGCCTTGAGCAACTGGTCGGCGGACCGCAATGGGGGCGTTCCGACGTCTTGGTACAACGATCTCGGCTTCCGTGTCTGTATCTCCGCAAGATAGATGCACTTTTCTGAACGGAGAAGAAAAAAAGCAAGGAGCGCAAGCCATCGTCTGGCAAGCCGAGGGTGAGGGACGAACCCCGAGTGGAGCGCCTTCTGGAGTGCTCAGGCTTGACTGCGCTTTAAAAGCGGCGTCCAGCCGCCGCACTGAAGCGAGAGCCCTATCGGCGAAACCGATCAAATTCTATTACAGAAGGAAACGAAGAGAACGAAGATGTATGAGGGAAGCCTGCGTGCGAGTAACTGAAAGCTTCGTTACCTTTGTTGTCT
>CAYOBH010000073.1:0-11953 GCA_964402125.1 uncultured Verrucomicrobiota bacterium | reverse complement strand
GCAGCGGGTGGATCGGCTCCTCGTGATTTTTCCGTTTGAAGCGTCGCTGTTTGACGGAACGGGGCTGCAGGTGGACTTTGTCGGCAACCCGCTCGTGGCGCAGATGGATGAGTTTTTGGCCCAAAAACCAGCGGCGCTGCCGTGGAAATCGCAGCGGCGCGTTGCGCTGCTGCCGGGCAGTCGAAAACAGGAAATTTTGAGAATTTTGCCGACCCTTCTTGAAGCGGCAAAATTATTGGAGGCGCGGTTTCCAGATATTTCATTCATCATTGCTTCACCCAATGAGCGGATTGAGCGCTTGGTGCAGGAGGTGATAGACGCCTCGACGAAGGTGCCGACGCGTATTGAGGTGGTGCGGGGGCAGGCGCGCGAGCTGATGCGGCAGGCCGATGCAGCGATTGTGACTTCGGGCACAGCGACGCTGGAGACGGCGCTGAGCGGTACCCCGCAGGTCATTACCTATAAAACCAGCGCAGCGACCTATTGGTTTGCGCGTGCGGTGTTGACGATTCGTCATATCGGACTGGTAAATATTGTCGCGGACCGCACGGTTTGTCCGGAGCTGATTCAGCGGGCGGCAACACCGTCGGCGTTGGCCGAGGCTCTGGGGCCGCTGTTGGAGGCATCGCCTGAACGGAGTGCCATGTTGTCGGGATACGAAGAAGTTCGGCAGTTGCTCGGATCGCGGGATGCAGCGGAAAAGGTTGCAGAAGCCCTGTTGGAGGCGTAGCGGTCTTCTTTATAGCAAAGCGTGATTTACGCTAGAGGAATAAATACATGATGCCTTATCCCAATCTCCATACGGTGATTCTCGCCAGCGCCTCGCCGCGTCGACGAGAACTGCTGAAAACATTAAACATTGATTTTTCAATTCAGGTGGCCGAAATCGACGAGACGCCGCACATCGGCGAAGCGCCGAAAGTGTTTGCGGAGCGGATGGCCGCAGAAAAAGCAGCGGCAGTGGATGCTGATCCGGAGACCACGGTCATTGCAGCAGACACGATTGTGGTGGCGGATAATATGATTTTGGGGAAACCCGCTGATGAGGCCCACGCGCTTGAAATGCTGACGAGTCTTTCGGGTAAAACGCACGAGGTCATCACGGCTGTATGTGTTAAAAGGGGCTCCAAATGTCGGGTTATATCCGTCTCAACGGAGGTTGTTTTCCGAACGCTTACGCTGGATGAGATGCATGCGTATGTCGCCTCCGGCTGTCCGATGGATAAGGCGGGGGGCTATGCCATTCAAGGCGGTGCGGCACATATGGTTCGAGCGATTAACGGGTCATATACCAACGTGGTTGGGCTTCCGCTTTGTGAACTGCACGAAATGCTTCTTTCGTTTTGATTTCAAACTCGTTTTCTGGGGGAAACTGGTCGTCATTCCTGCTGGGGACTGCGTTTCGCACTCAATGGTTTTAGGGAATGAGCCATATTGGAAAAGAAAAGTCGGCGGGTAATTGGAGCATCAAGGAGGGCAATCATAAAGGCGGGAAATCAAAGTGGGTTTCGAAGAGATCGACCAGCCTTTTTGCTTCGGCCTCTTCGTCGGGGCCGCTGACTGTAATGGTCACCTCGGTGCCTTTTTCGAGTCCGAGCATAATAAGCTCCAGCGCCGATTTCAGACTACATGTCCCCGCTTGGGCCTCGACGTGGATCTCGCCCTCATAGGCGCAACCCTCCGTCACCAACACCGCCGAAGGACGACAGTGAATTCCCGCTTCATTTTGCACTACAGCTTTTGTCTTAACCATGTCTCCCCTCAAAAACGCATTAAAACCGGGCCCCGATTAGGAGTCCCGGATATTTCAGCCGAGCAACAAAGCAATAAAAATGCCACTTCCTTAAAAACTTTTCCAACCCAGCGAGTGTCGGCGGATTCTCCTGTTGCGGCAGTAACGATGCCCCTCTGCACCTCCACACGGAACCCCGGTTGTTCGAGAACAAACTGCGGTGTTGCGCCCCAGATCCAATCCGCCGAATTCTGCCTCCGAAGCAACGGCTCCAAGGCCGCCGTCTCCAGATCAGCGTCACTATTGTGAATCAGATGGTCACCATTGTACTCCGCACGGAACTCTTCTTCCAATGCTAAAATGAATTGGTCTCGATCCAAATGAAGATTCATCACCTGCGCCGGAACCGACGCAATGGCATGCGTTTCAATGCCTTCCAACATGGAGCCGAGATAACGGTTGAGTCGATTTAGATCGGTTTGGAGCAGCAATGTCCCGTGATGTAGCGCACGGTCTTTCCGAAAACAAAAGGCATTTCCAGAAAACTTTAACCCGTCCACACTCAGATTACTCTTCCCCGTCTTGTCTGCACGGATGCCAAAACGTGCCAGTGCGCGCAATACAATGCGATAGACTTGCTCCTCGCGATACGAACTCCGATCCACAATCACGCAGTAGTTTAGATTTCCCGCATCATGATACACCGTTCCGCCGCCGGAAATCCTTCGTGCTGCCGGAACCCCCTCGGCTTGCAACAAATCCAGCCGACACTCCCGCCACGGATTCTGATTCTTTCCCATCACCACCGCGCAGTCACTCTGCCAAAAAAACAGCACGGGCCCCGAGCTCCGTTCCATCAAATATTCTTCGATGGCGAGGTTTCGATAGACATCCATAGAATCAGATTTAACAATCAGCACAACACGTCTCCAAACAGTTGCCCTCGAACTATGCCGGAAATCCGCAGCAAATCCATTCAGAACTCCAACCTTTCGTGCAATCCCGCTACAATGAAGAAGCAATACGGCGGGATGGCCGAGGCACTTCAGAACGAAACGACTGGCTTCAGGAAAGAGCCGAGAAATGAAGGGCCAACAACAGCCCGCATTTTACTTCGCTCCGCACCGAAAATGAGGAGGGGCGTTAATTTCAAAACGCTCAAAGCTCAAGCTCCGCGCAGGAGAATTTCATCGGCGCAGCCGGCCATGCGGTCTTTGAGTTGATGAAGACGGGCGGAGGTGGTGCGCGGCAGATTGCGGAAGTGTGAGCCCGGTAGATCGTCGCGCGGAATAAAGGCCTGAAGGGCGTAACGCTTGGCACCGCGAATGGATTGCGAGGCTTCGTCCATCAGTTCATCGGTATGAACCGATTCAATAACCGTAGTGCGGAATTCATATTCTTTGGCGTGAGTGCGGATCAGATCGATGGAACGCTGAATGTTGTCGGTGTTGGCAAAGCCGACGAGGTCGGAATAGCCGGAGAGGCCCGTTTTGATGTCCATGGCCACATAATCAACGAGCGGGATGCATTCGGCGAGGCGATCGGGATTGGCACCATTGGTGTCGAGTTTAACGGCAAAGCCGAAGCGTTCTTTGAAGAAGCGGATGAGGTCGACCAGATCGTCGGAGCAGGTGGGTTCACCGCCGGTAATGACAATGCCGTTCACCCAATTATTTTTAAACCGCGTGGCGGCCTCGGTCAACTGTTCCCACGTAAGCGCAGCCTTTTGTCGCCCCATGAGCGTAGCGTTATGGCAGAACCCGCAACGGAAGTTGCATCCACTGGTGAAAAACACGGCGGCATAGCGGCCGGGATAGTCGACCATCGACGGTTTTTCCAGATAGGCATAAACACTCATGGATAAAAAAGGGTTAAAGCAGCCCGCCGGAGCGGGCCAACGTTTTCTTATGCAACGGCTCCAGCCGCTTCATCAAGGATGTTCTGGATCATTTTTGGCGAAATAACCCCTTTTCCGACGTCTGAATAATCGGTCTGGAGTCCAAGGAACTGATAGAGTTTGGACTTTTTCAGCACCGGATCTTCAGCACCGGGGTCCTTGTTGGTGAGTGGAATATAGGATTCGAGCATTTCATTCCACACGGTAACGAGAACGGCGGGAATCCGCGAAGGGTTAATGCATCCGGCCTCTGCAAAAGAGACCAGTCCGTCGATGGTTTCGACGTCGCAATACACCTTTTCAAAGTCCGCATATTCCTTTTTGGCGAGGAGTTTATCAAGTCGCTGATTGAGGGTGTGGCATTTGTCGCAGCCCTCTTTACCGAACACTCTGATCTGATATTTAGTCGTCATGGTTAAGCCTCTGCAGTTGCAAGGGTGGGTTTTGCGTCAGCGGTGGTAATGTTATAACGTCCGGCATGACGGGCGAGCAGTTCGCCATAGCGTTTGGATTTGTTCCAGTTCTGAATTTTACTGAAGTATCCGACCACGCGGGTTTCTCCGACCACGTTGGTCGATCCGCACTCGGGGCACTGCTCGAGCAGGCCGCGTGTCTGGTGGTGGCAGTTGTCGCAGAAGGTGAATTCCGGAGAAACACAAACCTGAGCGGACTGCGTACGGTGGAAGACTTCGCTCATGAGGTGCGCAATGGCGTCGGCATCGGGCCGCTCCTCGCCGATAAAGCAGTGCGTGATCGCGCCGGATTCAATCAGGCTGTGATACTTGGATTGCTCGGTAATGCGCTCAACCAGCGAAACATCGGCATCGGCGGCCAGATGGATCGAGTTGGTGTAATATTCCGCGTCGACGGGGCCTTTAACGATCTCTTTCGACTCTTCGGGGAAATAGATCATATCGGACTTCGCCAGGCGGCGTGCGGCCGATTCAGCAGGCGATTCTTCCAAGGTAAACTTGAGGTTGTGCTTCTTCGCCAGCTTTTTGGCTTTGAGATACATATGGGCAACGACCTTGATGCCGAAGCGCTGGGCTTCATCACTCTCGTGCAGTTCCTGGCCAATGAGGAATTTGACGGCATCGTTCACGCCGATCAGTCCCAGAATGTAGGTGCAGTTTTCGAGGTCAACATACGGTTTCCCATCGTTGGCAGTCTTGCCGATCTGCCAGAGCGGATGACCGGGGCCGCTGAGCATTTCTGCAATTTTGGCCTTTTTCTGCAGGTGCGCATCCACGGCCAGCTCCATGGTTTTATCGAGCTCATTGAAGAAGTTCTTCAGGATGTCGCCGCCACTGCGCGCTGCGCGGTATGAGGCCTGTGGAATGTTGATTGTTACGTTCTGGAATCCGCAGAAGCGCATGCTTTCCGGATGCTTGAGCATTCGGCTGTCGCTGATCGTGGTGCGCAGGCGGCAGCAGGCGGAGAGCGTGACTTCGTCGCGGTCAAAGATGAAGTAGGTAGAGCCGTTCTTACTGGCGAGATCGCAGGCTTCTCTGTAGATCTCGAACTGAACCGGATCCGCGAAGGTTTCATCGGAAACGTGGAAGTCGCACTTGGGGAACTCAAAGATACGTCCGTGGGCATCCCCTTCAGCAAAAACCTGGAGAAGTGCGCGGCAGAACTGCTGCGCTTCCTGGGTGTAGTCGCCGTAGGTCACAATGGCTTCTCCGTTTTCTGCGAGCATGGCCTGTACTTCGGGATCGTAAATGGTGCCTTCTTTTTCGTCCGACAATTCACGCAGAACCAACCGTTTACCCAACACGGGATCGTTGTAAAGCAGGTCCATCAACTTGTATCCGGCGGCGTCGGTGTCTTCGCGCAGAAACTCTTCGAGTTCGACGATGGAGCCGTTTTTCAGGCGGAGCTGGTAATGCCCGCCGCGGCCGATCGCCGGGACCGATTTGAGATAACTCGGAACGCCCGTGTGAATGTTAAAGTCGAGGAACAGCGTCTGTCCACCGCGTGAGAAGGCGTTTTGTGATCCGTTAAAGATGAGTTCCTGTGCAATCTGGTGCAGATCTGAATCGGACATGCCGACGAGGAACGGAGCATACAGAATATTGATGTAAGCAATGCCGAGTGCGCCCGCATAGTTGGCCTGCATCGACGCCAAGAAGGTGTTGAGGTGGCCGGTCAGCACCGATGCAGAGCGCGCGGGGCTGGACGCGGTATTGAGGTTGATCAATCCGTTCAGACCATATTTTTTTACATATTCAATTGAGTGCGAGGAGCAGTAAACGCGGGTTGGATAACCCAAGTCGTGTATGTGAACGGCACCGGTGTCGTGTGCGCGTTTTACTTCGGGGCTGAAAATGTTTTCGAGCGCCCACTGCTTCAGTACCAACTCAGCAATCCCAAGGTTTACCGCTTCCGGATTGTTGTTCACGATGTTCGAGTTTTCGGTCGATTTGGTGAACATCAGGTTTTCGAGATAATCCTTTGAAACACGGTAAAGCGACAGGTCGCGAAGCTGCTGCGAAAATCCCCGCTCCATCAGTTCATTGTTCACCAGCTCGCGGATGAGGGTGGTGTTGATGACGCTCATGTCGCTGGCAATAATCCGATTTTCCACCGATTTAGCCACGTTAATGGCGAGTTCTACAGAGAGGTCGGTTTTGTCGAGAATCTGCTTAACGATGCGCTTGCGGTCCCACGGCAGGTTAACATTGTTGGAGGAAGACTCGACCAGCAGCAGGCTGGCATCGGTCACATCCACTTTTCCTTTGGCGTCGGGGCCGCGCACACGAATGTTGCGGCGGGCAATTTCGCGCTGCTTACGATAGCGCTTGTATGCGGCCACCACGAGCGTCTCGCCCTGTTCGGCCAAGGCGATTTCCACAAGATCCTGCACATCTTCAATGCGCGGAATACGTTTCCCGTTGCTGTCGGGATGAACATAAAACTCACTTTGCGGTGTGTTCAGCTGCTTAAGCACGTTGTCGGTCACCTTTGATGCCAAACCTTCGTTCTTAGGAACTTGCTGTTTGCGGGCGACTTCGTCGACCGCACGGTCAATGGCCAGCTCAATTTTTTGCCAGCTGAATGGGACTACGAGTCCCGAGCGTTTTTGAAAACCGTCGAATGCGGTTTGGGTCTTCCCTGCCGACATGTTTCCCCCTTTTACATTAATGCTTTACGTTGGTTTTGAATATGAAGTGTGGGAGAAGGTACTCCATAGGAAGTGTTTGGGTCAAGAACAAGACACAATATATTGTGGTTTTTGTAAATAACGCCGTAACCACAGGGGTTTGCGCATAATGGGACCAAAAGCGTCCGGAGGAGACGCTTTGTTTTTAGTTTTTGGACCTCGATTTTGCGCAAAACTATGCCGGCAAAGCCCAGGCGAGGAGCAGCGGGATCGTTACGACGGCGGCGAGATGGGTGATCAGCAGGGTGGTGGCGACAAAATCAGAATCGCCACCGAAGCGTTCGCTGAAAATGAGGCTGGCCACGGCGGCCGGCATTACCGCCACAACACAGAGAATGCCGTAGGCGGTCGGATCCATCGGAATCTGTTTGAGCAGCAGGATAAAGACAACAGGAGTCACTACCAGCCGCAGGGCCGAAACAATCCAAACTTGGTGGTCAAAGGCAGCACGCAGATTGAGCGCGGCAATTCGGCTGCCCGAAACAATCATCGAAACGGCTATTGTGGCTTTGCCGATGGTTTCGGTGGCAAAATAAAAGAGACCCAGAATGCGCCGCACGGTGTGGGCCAGGAGTCCAGCTTCGGGCAGATGCAGCGGAGCGAGATCGCGTACGCAGACCCAGCCCATTGAAAAAATGAGCGCCAGCAGGGGCGGCCCAAACATCATGCGGAGGCCTTCGGAAAGTTTGCTGGAGCGGTTAAAGAGGAATACGCCGACGGTCCAGATGGTCAGCTCAAACCCCATCGAGGCAAAAACGAGCAGTGCCACGCCCTTTTCCTGCCAGAGAAGCATCACCAGCGGGAGCGGAAGAAAGAGATAGTTGTTGATGGTGTTCTGGAAGAGAAAGGCGCTCGCTCTCCGTTGGTCCACATTTTTCATCAGGCGCAGAGAAATCAGCCCGAGAACGAGTCCGGTTCCGGCAATGGCGATCGCCATCAGGGGCATAATCCAGTTTTCAGCCAGCTTCTGAACATTCAGGCTGGTGACCGACGAAAAGATAAGGCAGGGATAAATAATCGAAATCAGCACGCGCACCATTTCGCCGGTGCCCGTTTCGCTCACCATGCCGCGTTTGCGGGCGGCAAAGCCGATGCCCATCAGCACGATAATAAAAAAAACCTGCAATGCATAATCCATGTGTCCGCCTCCAAGTGCGCAGTCATGGAACACCGAATCCCGCCCGGAAGGGAAGAAACAACTTCAACTTTTAATTAATCAAACTGTGTGGGCAGCGATGGATCCAGCAGGTGGCGCTGCATCAGTTCGATGTGCATGGGGAGGGTGCGATGCTCGGAGAGCGGGGGCAGCTCGTCCAGAGAGAAAAAGCGGGCCTCGAGAATGTCGTGGCAAAGGGCGTCAGCCTCGCCGACAATTTCACAGAGAAACATGAGCTTGTAGATATGGAAAGGGCTGGCTTCGCCGTGATAATGCTGATCGCGGTCGAGTACGGCGGCAAGTTTGGTGCAGCGGACGTTGTGGCCGGTTTCTTCTTTGACTTCACGGATCACGGCTTCGGCGGGGCGGTCGTTCACATCGGCCCAGCCGCCCGGGAGGCTCCAGAGCCCATCGCTCGCTTCGCGCGAGAGTAAAACTTTTCCATCGAGGAAGACGGCACCGCGCACATCGACTTTGGGAGTGGCGTAGCCGGATTCTTTTGCAAAGATGCGAAGCCATTCTTCGGAGGAGAGCTCTGAGGCTTCGGCCATCATTTCAGCGGCCAGTTCGCGCAGTTCGGCGTAGCGTTCGCGGTCATATTCATTCTTCGCATATTCGAGTCCGATCTGTGCAATTGACTTTATCTTGCGGGCCCATTTTGCATAGTTCTGCTCCATATTTTTCTCTCCGGTTGTGTATGCATCAGCAATGACACGAAGCCGGGGCGCTGTCAACGATTACAGAAAAACGGGGGCATAAAATATGCCCCCGAGCCATCTTGCGGTTGAAAATAATGGCCGATTGAACAGCAGGTGTTTCTCGGGAGTTAAATCATCAATCATCAACCGGCAATCATCAATCGGCAATCATTCATCGGCAATCAAAAGCTGTACTTTGCGACCAATTCAACTTTTTGAAAATCGTTGCCGCCAGCCCCTTCGAATTCGCAATCGAAGAGGCGGAGGTTCAGATTTACGCCCTCGCAAATTGTGTAACCAAACTGGAGCTCAAGCTCGGTGCTGCCGGTTCCGAGGGTGCTTTTACCGTAATTGTGAGACGCCGCGAGGAAATGGGTCCAGAAGGCGCCCTGTGTGTATTTAATTTTTCCATAAACCGCGTCGATGCCCTGCATCGCCCCGGTATTATTAAAGGGAACCACCTGATCGCTTATCGACAGGTAGTCTCTAAACCAAGCGGGTTTAGTCATATCGTTTGCACCTTGGTCATCCCCGCTCATGGCGATATAACCGACGGTGAATTCCATGGGTCCTGCGTTGTAGTACGGGGCAAGCGTCATGGCCCACGCATCGTTCATGCCGGTAGCGTTGTCGGCAAAAACCTGATAGCCGTCGAGGCGAATGCCGGTGGCGGATTGATCGCCGATTTCCCATTCAGTTTTGGTATCGAGACCATACACCTGTGCGTAGCCGGGATGAAAATACATATAGGGGGTCAGCTTGCTGTTCTGGAATTTTGTTCCAAATTCTGCAAAGAACGCCCACGCTTCTGCATCCGGACCGTAGGCGGAGTTGTTGAGCTTCTGTGCGCCGTTTACCCGCCCATAATCTTCGCCGTCGTCATAGTCGAGCTCTGCAAAGCGACGGAAGGCACCAGCTTTCACAGAAAGATTTTTCCACTCCGTGCTTTCCACATAGAGCCCCTCGGAATGGGAGTCGTCAATATGTGTTCCCGAATTAGCCCAGCGGCCTACGCGCAGAGCGGTTTTCTCGGTCAACAACACATCGGTATAAAGCTCGGACACGCCGAAGCGCTTTTCGATGTCAACTTTGTAGTAGTTCCTTCCGTCCGAAGATTCTTCCCAGAGCGGCGTGTGGCCGACCACCGAAATCCCAAATTTGGTCCGCATGTAGCGGCCGGATTCGGCTTTCAGGTCAATATAGCCAGTGCCCCAACTGAAATCGCGACCGTTCGCAAAGTCACTCGCTTCAATATAGGTGCCGACGGTGCCCTTGAATGTTCCGTTGGTCACCATCCCTGCCAGATCCTGAGCATAAGCTGCTCCTGCCCATCCAGCGGTCAGTGCTGCAGCAAGTACAATTCGTCGATTCATCTTACTTTTCCTCCTTTTATGTTAATACGACCGCTGACGACTTTCAGCAAATCGGTTACGGCACGGGCCATTTCTTCCGCCTGAGCCGACAGCTCTTCTGCCGCGCTGGCGGCTTCTTCCGCACCAGCGGCGTTGCGGTTGACCACCGAGTTCATTTGGTCGACGGCGGCTTCAATTTGAATAACGCCCTCCATCTGCTCGTTGATCGATTCAAAGACCTGGGAGAGCAGGCTGACGGCCTCTCCCGAAACGGATTTAACCTGCTCAAAACTTTCATGCAACTGGCCGATCACGCCCACGCCGGTATCGGCGGAATTCTGCGCTCGTTGAATCAGTTGTGCAGTATCGCGCGAAGAATCGCTGCTGCGTCCGGCCAGATTTCGGACTTCTTCGGCCACAACGGCAAATCCTTTACCCGCTTCGCCGGCTCGGGCGGCCTCGACGGAAGCATTCAGGGCCAGCAGGTTGGTCTGGAAGGCCACTTCATCGATGGTCTTGATGATTTTGGCGGTTTCGTCCGATGCTTTTTTAATCATGTCCATCGTCTGTTGGGCTTCAATAGAAGTTTCATCGCCGTGCTCAACCGATTCCAGAACCTGCTTCATGAAGCCGTCGACTTGCTGCATTCCATCGGTAATCGATCGGATACGCGATGAAATTTCCTGCAGAGAGGAGGCGGTTTCCTGAATTCCGGCCGCCTGCTCGGTGGCGCCCTCTGCCAAGCCTTGACTGATCGTCGCGACTTGGCTCGAGGCACCATTCACTTCTGAAGCTCCGTCTCCCAGTCGCTCGATAATCTTGAACAGCGGGCGGACAGAGGCATGAATCAGCCACGCCAGCAGCAGGATTGCACCCGTGAGAATCACCGCCAAAATGCCCCCCAGTTCAAAGAGCATACTGCTCGTGTTCTCTGAAATACGGTCCGACAGTTCTCCGACGCTTTTTTTTACGTCATCAATATAAATTCCGGTAACGATCACCCAGTCCCAATGTTCGTACTTTTGCGCATAGGACATCTTGCGCATCAGGTCGCCGGTTTTTGGGTTTTCATAGTAATATTCCACAACACCGCCGCCGGTTTTGGCTTTCTCGATCAAGGCTTTACGGAAGGCGAAACCTTCGGGATCGGTTCCGTCCAAGTTGGCAACCGTGCCGTTGAGTTCGGGTTGTGTTGCATGAAACCCAAATAGGTAAGAGTCGTCTGCTTTTTTTTCATAGGCGAAGAAATAGCCGGCCCCATCGGCATATCGCAGGCTGGACAGGGCGTCGATTACGAGTTCCTTTCGAGTATCCTCATCAGCACCTTCACCACACGTTTTCGCCAGAGCAACCGCCGAATCGGTTAATGCTTTAAGGCTGAGTTCCTTCTCTTTCAGCAGCGCACGTTCCGAATCGGCTGCCTGAACTTTCGTCTGCTTCTGGATGGAAATATAAAGAACGGTCCCCACAATGACGCTGATCACCAAGACACAACCGATAACTCCACCCAATATTTTTCCCTTAAGTCCCATGGGGTCCTTCCTTTCGCTTAGAATATGCGGGGGGTTCGTAGCATAATTTATGCCATGATTTTTAAAGAGTCTATTCGCCGCTGACATTGATGGTGTTGACACACTCGCGCTGGAGCGGGGAAAGATCGGTGTCGGAAAGGAGGCTAGCCGCACCCACCACGCCGTTCATCGGCGTCCGGATTTCGCATGCTTCCACGCTGCATCGCCGTCCTTTTCAAGTTCGGACGAATCTACGAACAACAGGCTTTTGACCGACTCGCTGCAGCATGAAAAAAAGAGATACCCATCCCCCTCGCGCTGTTTGCATTCGAAGAGGGCAAAAGGGGTTCCTTCAACATTCCACGGCTATCAGAACCGCGAGAAGGAAGCAAAAAAATACGTTTTATCTCGGAAAAGTCTCCTGTCGGGCTTTGCGCCGTCCTT
>CAYOBH010000072.1:0-11987 GCA_964402125.1 uncultured Verrucomicrobiota bacterium | reverse complement strand
AAAAATTATCGCGGATAAACCGCCGGTTGAGCTGCCTTATGCGAAGGCGGTTGTGCTTGGCGTTGACCCCAAAGATGGAATTTCGAGCGTAGATAAAAATGTAGTCCGCTTTATGATCAGTATTTCCAAGGATGAGGATAATGAGCGTCATTATTATTTGCCTGAAAGTGCAGATACGATGGTCACATTTGAAGAGATGATGGAAGGCATAGAAACGGCGGCCAATAACACCCCTAAGGATAAAGAGTTTACCGTTGTTTTGCGCGGTGATAGTGAGGTGAAGTTTGAAGATACGCAGAAGGTAATGGCGGAATGTGCCCAAATAGGAGTGTTTAGGATGATTTTCGCGGCTTTGGAGGAGAGTAGAAAATGAATCTTTCAGGCGCTTATGAAGATGCAAAAATGGAACTACAGATCTCTCCGCTGATTGACGTGGTGTTTCTGCTCCTCATCTATTTTATTGTTTCAGCGAAAATTCTACAGCCTGAAGGGGATATTCCTTTCCAGCTCCCGGCACAAACGGAAAACGATAGCCCCCCCGACGTTCTTCCGATTGAAGCTCGCTTACGTATCAACGAGGATGATTCAGTGGTCATCAATAACGGGATGAGCTTTGATCCTTCAGATAAAGATCTTCGGGGGCTGGTCGACCAGCTGTTAAGCCTACAAGGAGCTGCTGAATCGCAGCGCGTTCCGTTCTTTGTGACGCTTAATCCGACGTTGAAGACCCGTCACATGCGTGTTGTTGATGTGATGGATGCATGTGCAGAAGCGAACGTGAAGAATCTGACGTTTTCGAAGCCGGACGAGTAAAACCTTCGTTTATATTCAGAAGAGAGGTCTTCGGTATTTTCCGAAGGCTTCTCTTTTTTTGTGCTGTTTTCCCGTCACAGTTTCATAGTAAAGAGATCTCCAACGAGGGAGCATTCTATGAAACTGGTGCGGTTCGGTGAACAGGGCCGGGAGCGGCCCGGAATTTGGATGGGCGATGGACGTATTCTGGATGTGCGGGCAACCGCGTTTCAGATTGAGGACTATGGAGAGCATTTTTTTGGAGGGTACGGTCTGAAGCAGTTGAGCATGCTGCTGAAAGATCCATCGGCAAAATATGTAGAGACCGACGGAGTCCGCTTGGGTTCGCCGATTGCGCGGCCCTCCAAGATGGTTTGCGTCGGAGCAAACTATGCGGCTCATGCGAAAGAATTCGGCCATTCCGTTCCGTCGGAGCCGATTTTGTTCTCCAAAGCAACAACCGCCGTCATCGGTCCAAATGATCCAATTATTCTCCCTCCTAGGGCACGGGAGGTCGACAGTGAGGCGGAGCTGGCGGTGGTGATCGGTCGGAAAGCGCGTCAGGTTGCACGCGGGGATGCACTTGCGTATGTAGCGGGTTATACCATTCTGAATGATGTTACAGAGCGGGTGGTTCAGCGTTCGGGCGGGCAGTGGTTCCGCGGAAAGGGATTTGATTCGTTCTGCCCGATAGGCCCTTTTCTAGTGACACCGGATGAAATCGGGGATTTGACGGACCTGAATGTGCAGCAGCACCATAATGGAGTACTTCTTCAGGCGGCCAATACCAAGGAGATGATGTTTGATATCCCCTTTTTGATTGAATATATCTCGCAGGGCATGACGCTGCTGCCAGGTGATGTGATTTCCACGGGTACCCCTCCTGGAATTGGTTCGGCGCGTGATCCACAGATTTTAATGCGTGCGGGCGATGAGATCCGAATCAGCGTGGACGGCTTGGGCGAACAGTGCTGCAGGGTCGTGTGACAAACCTTTCTATTTGAATCGTCTGAGAAAAAAGCAACCGAATGGGTTGCTTTTTTTTGCTTTTGGGCAAAACCGGCGTGGCATCGGGCCTGCTTTAAAGCGGGCATGAACTCAGGATTTTATAATGCAGCAATTCAGATGAGCACCCGAAGCCAGACGGCGATGGAGGTTCATACACAGAATCTCGCGAACGGAAGTATGACCGGATACAAGCGGCTGGAGACCACGAACGATTCTTTTGCAAGTGTGATGGATAAGAACAGAGGCAAAGCTGAGGATCTTTACATATTCACTAACCATGATCAGGGTGTGATTCGTGTGACGGATCGATCGCTCGACTTTGCGATTGAGGGAAAAGGGTTCTTTGTCGTCTCCGACGGCGAGCAGGAATTTTACACCCGCAATGGAAGTTTCCATATGGCACCGGACGGTACGGTTACCAATTCATTAGGAATGGCTGTTCAAACCTCGAGCGGCGATCTGCGGATTCCCCGCGGCAATAATGTCGATGAGTTGATCCTCGACGAAGACCTTAATCTGCGGATCGGAAAAAAGGTTTTCGGTCAGCTGAGATTGGCTTCGGTGGAAAACCCCGGCGAACTGGATCAGGCGGGAACAACCCTTTATATCAATAACGGGTTGGACGAAATTGAAGCCGAGTGTTCGGTTATCAGCGGAGCCCTAGAGCAGAGCAATACGGCAGTATTTGAAGAAATGGTGGGCATTATGACCACCCTTCGTAATTATGAAGCCTGCCAGAAAATGCTTCGATCAGTAGACGAAGCAGATGCAAAGATGATGGAGAAGCTCGTTTAGCGGGCGGCAAGGAGACGTTATGGAAAGAGCAATGTGGTCAGCAGTGACGGGGATGAGGGCATCCGAAACGTCGCTTGATAATATCGCCAACAACCTCGCAAATCTGAACACCACGGCGTACAAGCCGGGGCGTGTGGCCTTTCAGGATATGTTGTATACGACGCTGAAAGCGCCGGGCGCGACCAACGGAAACAGTGAGATTCCCGCTGGTATTCAGCTGGGGCACGGAACAAAGGTGGCCGAGGTTTCCAAGCAGTTTAAGCAGGGTGCACTTCGGGAATCGGGCGGTGATCTGGATATGGCGATTGAAGGTCAGGGATTCTTTGAAGTGGTCATGCCAGACGGCACCTCGGCTTTTACACGGGATGGATCTTTCCGGGCAACCTCGACGGGTGAAGTGGTGACCGTGGAAGGGTATCGCGTGGCAAACTTTCCTGCCATTCCTGCAGGAACAACCGATATCACGATTGCGCCTGATGGATCGTTGACGCTGGTGGTGGATGGTTCGACGGTGACGGGTCAGCAGCTCTCGCTAGCCCGTTTTCCCAATCCCGAAGGTCTGCGCAGTATGGGACATAATCTTTATACGGAGAGCGAGTCGAGCGGTCCTGCGGAAACGGGTTTGGCCCCTGGAGAAAACGGGATGGGGCAGATTGTGCAGCGCTATCTAGAAACCTCCAGCGTGAATGCTGCAGAGGAACTGGTGAATATGATTTTAACTCAGCGCGCTTATGAAGCGAACTCAAAGGCCATCAAGGCCAGTGATGAAATGTCCGCGATGGCGAACAATATGCAGAGGTAATTCGATGATTAGAAACATCACTATTCTGTTATTAGCGGCCCTGTGCTTTTCCGGAACAGCCCACGCTGACTTGGTTT
Source organism: uncultured Verrucomicrobiota bacterium (assembly GCA_964402125.1). Lineage (GTDB taxonomy): Bacteria > Verrucomicrobiota > Kiritimatiellia > Kiritimatiellales > Pontiellaceae > Pontiella. The sequence goes on along the minus strand of CAYOBH010000072.1, from coordinate 8,513 downwards.
TGCGGATGAAGAAGTCGGTAGAGGTCAGCAACAGAAATGTACTGCTCGGTGATCTGGTGGATGTTACTTCACAACTACCCGATGAGTGGGCACGCCGCAAAGTCATTGCTGCTCCCGCAGCTGGAGAAACAAGCTATTATGCGTTAACCGCCATTGCAGCGGCTCTTTCTCAGTATGAGGACATGAGGAGTGTTACGCTCAGCGGGGAGCCGGTGATTTCGATTCTGCGTAAAGACCGCGTCGTAGAAGCGAAAGAGTTACATGAGCCCATTTTTGACTATTTGGAAGAAACCGATCCGTGGGCGGGGAAAGAACTGAAGATCAATATCTTGAACATTCCCAAGAATACGCGCGTTCCGGTCGGAACCACAACGTACAAGATTACTCGTGTCGATGAGAAAACCTCAAAAGGATACAGCATTGCCTACGTGACGGTCATCGTGGACGGTATTGACGCAATAGAAGTCCCGGTCGGCTTGGAAATTCAGTTGATGGCGGAGATTTGGGTCGTCGCGAAAAATCTAGAAATGGGACACATTCTGGAAGAGGGCGATCTGATCAGTGAAATGCATGTCGTCGACTCGACCGCGAATAATATATCGAGCAAAGACGATATGATTGGATTTGAAGTAAATCGTTCCCTGAGTGCCGGCACGCTTCTGCGTCGGAGCGAAATCAGTAAACCCATGTGCGCCAAGCGCGGCGAACGGGTTGCGATTAATGCCATCGGACAAAACCTTCAGATTACCCTCAGCGGCAAGGCGATGGCGAACGGTCGTTTGGGTGAACGGATTATGTGTGTGAACGAACGCTCGAACCGGCAGGTGTTGGTTGAACTGACCGGGATGGGAAACGGCGTGTTGGTGCGCCTCTAAGGAGCAGATATGAAAAAGACAATTATACTACTTACTGTGTTGGCCGGAATGGTGAGTGCTCAGGCAGGGGATAAGCTGCTGAAAAGCATGTATGCCGACCGCACCGCTCGCAATATCGGTGACCTGGTCACCATCATGATTGAAGAACAGTCTTCGGTTAAAAAAGATGCCTCCAATGCCCAAAACAAGAGTGTGGGCGGAAACATCGGATTTGATCTTCCCGGGATGGAAGCCAACGGCAAGCCGATGTGGGATGCGCTGACTATGCCGGAATGGTCGGCGGATGCCTCGAAATCATTTTCCGCTTCCGGAAATAAAGCCTCGACCGATACGTTTTCCGCTTCCATTACCGTTTACATTACCGAGGTAATGCCCAACGGAAATCTGCTGATCTGCGGCGAGCGCAAGGTGAATATTGATGGCGACATCATTCAGTTTACGTTGACCGGGATCGTGCGGCCCGACGATGTGAGCAATGCCAATACGGTCCTCTCATCGCGCGTTGCCGATGCGCTAATTACCTATAAAGCCACTGGTGAGTTCAGCAAAGCCAATCAAAAAGGCTTCTTCTCCAAAGTGATCGACTGGGTCATCCCCTTCTAATCTGCTATGAAAAAAACAACACACAACACGTTTAAGCGAAGTGCACTGCTCTGTGGGGCGCTTCTTCTGTCGACTCTTTTCAGTGCTCATGCACAGATTGGGACCGCGCAGGTTCGACTTAAAGATTTAGTCCGTATTCAAGGATGTGAGCGGATTGATCTGGTCGGCTACGGCGTGGTTGTGGGGCTGAATAAGACCGGGGATAAAGATATCGAGCTGGCGAAGCGCACGGTCTCGAATATGATGAGGAACTTCAACATATTCATCGATCCTGCCGATGTGACCAGTAAAAATGCGGCGGTGGTTATGATTACGGCGTCGGTCGATCCGTTCCATCGGAAGGGCGACCGGGTGGATATTCAGGTGGCCTCGATGGGGGATGCCACTTCGCTGCAGGGCGGTATTCTGCTGATGACGCCGCTGCTGGACAGCGAGGGTCAGACGTATGCCGTTGCTCAGGGTGCGCTGGTTGTGGGTGGATACAGTGCAGGTGCAGATGGTGCCGGCGGCGAAACGGAAACCAAAAATTTTCCCACCGTCGGTCGTGTGCCTGGCGGTGCCACGCTGAAGTTTGACGACGATATCGACTTTATGCAGTCTGGCAGGCTGGAGCTGGTGCTTCGCCATGCCGATTTTACAACGGCTCAACGGATTGCCGATGTGCTCGATTCGATTACCCCCGGTGGTTCGACTGCGCGGGACGCAGGGACGGTCAGTGTTATTATTCCCTCCGAATTTGCGGATGTTGGACGTGTGAGCACCTTTATTTCGGCGATCGAAGTGCTTCGGGTTACGCCCGATTCCTGTGCCCGTGTGGTCGTTAACGAACGCACCGGAACCGTGGTGCTTGGCGGCGAAGTGAGCATCAGCACAGCCATTGTTGCACACGGTAATTTGACCGTGCGCGTCGGGTCAACGCTCGGCGTATCTCAACCCGGTCCTTTTGCACGCGGAAACACCGCGATTATCCAGGATACGCAGGTTGACGTCGATGAAGATGAGGCAAGCATCATTCTCGTTCCGCAGACCACCAGTGTAGAGGAGTTGGCCGATGTTTTGAATCAGCTGGGGGCATCGCCGCGCGACCTGATTTCAATTCTAGAAGCCCTCCAGAGCATGGGTTCGCTGCAGATGGAACTGATAACACTTTAAGGGGAATTGATATGAATATTTCCACGGTAACAGACGCAGGGCAGGTCAATCTGACGAAGGATCAGCTGCAGTTGAAAGAGGCCTGCAACGAGATTGAAGGGATGTTCCTAAACATTCTGCTCAAGCAGGGCATGCAGGAAATGCTCGAAAATACAGAGGGGCATTCGGCTTCGGCGCTGGCGTATTCGCTGGAACAGACCGCCAGCGAAATTGCCCGTAAGGGCGATGTGGGTATTGCCGACAACATTTATGAGCAGCTTTCCGCTAATCTGTAGGAGAATTCGAATGAACAACGATCATCTAAAAGCTTCGCTGATTGAGTTTGAAACAGCGGCCAAGGCGGTACAGGCCAGTCTGTTATCACGTAATGCAGAACAGATCTGGAATGCATTGGCCCAGCAGGAAGAGGCCGTCCATCGGCTTTCTGCTTTGCGGAGTTCCGGCGGGGAGCTCGCCGGAGCGTCGTCCATAGATTCAGGCCTTCAGCGCCTGATGGAGCGCTGCCAAGCCGTATTGCGTGCCAATCGCGCGCTGGCCAGTCGGTTCCTGGATGTGGTTGATCAGACGCTTTCGCAGCTTGGCGGCGGACGCAACAGGACGACTGCCTATTCTGCAAATCCGTATGTTTCACGCAGGGCGGCTCCTTTGCTGGTTTGTCAACAGGGATAAGGTTATGGCAGGACTCAATGATATTTTTAATGTGAGCAGCACGGGGCTGCAGGCGTATCAGAGCCAGATCAGTGTATACGGCAACAATATTGCCAACGTTAACACCACCGGCTACTGCCGCCGTACGGTAGGGCTTGAAACATCGATCAATAATACACTGGGAACGGGTGTCCGCACAGGCGACATTACCCGAGTCTATAACACAATGGGCCGCTATGCTCTGCTGCAGGAGCAGTCCGGTTACAGTTATCACTCCGAACTGGCGGATCGGTTGAGTGCGCTGGAAATGGTGGCCGGCAGCTCAAACGGCGGGATTGACAATGCGTTGGGTCAGTTCCAGATCGCTCTACAGGATGCAGTTTCTTCGCCGACCGATTTGACTACACGAACCACACTGCTGCAGCGTGCGTCCACATTGGCCACGGAAATTAGTCGGGTCGACGGCAAAATTACCTCCGCGCTCAGCGAGACGGAATCGATTCTCGGTAATCCTGCTTCCGTTGTAGACGAAGTGAATGAGCTGACAACACAGCTCCAGCAGCTGAATCACAATATTTATAAAGCATCATCAGCCGGGCGCTCCATTCCCGATTTGCTGGACAAACGCGATCTGCTCGTACGCGAACTTTCGGAAAAGATTAACATCACGGTAAGCTCGGACTATCAGATTTCATTCGGCGGTCAGGAATTGGTTTCCTTTAACGGGGCGAACCGGAATCAGCTTGAACTAGACCCTTCGAATCTCTTTACGGTCGGCGGAGTGGATGTGAGTGCTTCGCTAACGGGTGGAAAACTGGTGGCGGTGCTTTCCGCTCGGCAGGCGGCCGAGGTGTTGCAGACACAGATCAATGCACTCGCAACAACGTTGATGACACAGCTTAACGCGACTTTTGACGCCGGCTATAACCTGCAGGGCCAGCGTCCGGTCGATTTGGGATACACCTTTTTTACCGGTACTTCTTCCGCAGATATCGCAGTCGATAATGCGCTGTATGATCCTTCCAATCCGCTCAATTCGCATGCCGAACTACTGGTACTCGCGAGTACTCAAAATGCGGGTGATAACTCCGCTGGTCAAAGGATGCTCAACGCGCTGCAGGTGCCTCAGACTGCGCTGGGCAATAATTCCATTGAAGCCTATTGGACGGGTTGTGAGGCGGCGCTGGGCGGTTATGTGCGCGAAGAGAGACAGCTGAGCGCGAGCAGCCTAGCCGTGATGGATATGCTCGACGGCGAAATGCTCTCCGCGTCCGGAGTTAATCTGGATGAAGAGTTTATCAATTTGATGGGCGCTCAGAAAGCGTATCAGGCATGTACGCGGGTGTTGTCTACGGCAAACGACCTGCTAAATGAACTTATGAATTTAACGCGATAACGGGAGGTCTCGATGAAAAAGAAAAATACCAAGAAGAATAAAGACGAAAAGAAGCAATCCTCCGAACCAGTAAAAGGAAGCATTCAGCATCTTTCGGAATATTTCGGTTCCTATCTTTCTGCGCTGGAAATGGTCAGAAGCCGTCAATAAATCCACCTTCGGGGTCAACAGATCCGCACCCTGTTGCAGATTGCTCGACAGCTGTTGCGGATCTCTACACCTTCTCTTGACATTGTCTGTATTGGCTTTCAAGGCCTAAATGTATGTGGGTTTGTAAGTTTATTAAATGTAGCTAGATACAAAAATTTAAGCCGTTCGTTTTCTGCGTTGTGGTGCGAGTTGGTTCACTTTTTGCTCTAGAGGTTTCATCAAGCATGAGGAGAATGTGATGAGCCCAAACAACAAAATGTACAACGGCACAAACCTGAACCAGCAGCTAAGTCTGGCACCGCAGCTTTTAAACTGGCTGAAGATCCTTCAGGCGTCCACACTCGATCTGTCCCAGATCATCCAAAACGAGCTGATTTCCAACCCGGCCCTTGAATCGGATGCTCCGGATGATTTTTCAGCGGATGTTGAAGAGGTGGAGTACGACGATCTTCCAGCATCTCCGACCGAACTCTATCTCGACTCCTCCGACGAAGGTTCCCGTCTGGCCGCATTGGCCGAAATTGACGACGATTGGCGCAATGCCGACCAGCAGCCTCAGGCCGACAGCCACGTGCTGCAAGAAAAACATGATTTTATGATGGACCATCTGGTCAAGGCCTCCAGCCTGCAGGATGAATTGGAACAGGCGATTATGGTCTCCGGGCTCAGCGAATCAGAAGAGCAGATTGCGCAGATCATTTCCGGGTCGCTTGACCGACGCGGATATCTTGATTTGAGTCTGGAAGAGATTGCGCTTTTGGCGGGAGCGGAGCTTTCGGCGGTCGAAATCACGCTGGAAAAATTTCAGAAACTGGCTCCGGCGGGCATCGGCGCACGCAATCTGCGCGAGTGCCTCCTTCTACAGCTGCGGGCCATGGAGGAGGAAAACGAGCTGGCGGAAGAGCTGGTGGAAAAGTGGCTCGATAATCTGGCCATGAACCAGCACCAACTATTGGCCGAGCACCTGGGTGTTGAACTCGATGCCATCAACGACGCGCTCGCGCTGATCCGAACGCTCGACCCGGAGCCGGGATACAGCTTCGAAAACTCGCCGGTCGAATATGTCGAGGCCGATATGGAGATTCAAAACAAGGACGGCGAACTGCATGTTGTGCTGCTTGATGAACAGCTGCCCCGACTACAGCTCAGCCGCTACTGCAAGCAACTGCTCGAAGCACGGAACGGAACCAAAGAAGATTTGAACTATATCCGCAATAAAGTGCGCGAAGCGACTTTCCTCATCGAAGGCATTTCTCAGCGGCAGGATACGATGCTCAAAGTGGCGAACGAAATTATCCGTGTGCAGCGTTCGTTTCTGACAACAAAGGATGCCGGCCTTCAGCCGCTTACCATGAATAAAGTGGCCTCCATGATCGGCGTTCACGAGACTACCGTAAGCCGTGCGATTGCTAATAAATATATTCGTACAGACCGAGGCCTGATCGAAATGCGGACCTTCTTTAAAGTCGGATATCACTGTGCCGACGGTTCCTCCGTTGCTCCGGAACGTGTTCGCGAAATGGTGGCCGAGTTTATCGAAGAAGAAAATCCGATGAAGCCGATGATCGACTCGCAGATTTCAGAACGCTTCAAGAAAATGGGGCTTAAAGTGGCCCGGCGCACCGTGGCTAAATATCGCGAAGAGCTCGATATCCCTTCGTCGAAAGATCGTCTGGCCGCCGCCCGTCGTCGCAGAGATTATAAACTGGCCTTGGCCGGATAACGACTTGAGTCCCCAGTGGCAGCGCACCTGCTTGCACATGGGTATCCATTGGAGGTTTAAACATGCGCATTTCAACCCAAATGCAGAATCAAATGCTCTCAAATAATATCCGAAAGGATCAAGAAGCCGTATATAAAATAACCGAGCAGATGGCCTCGGGCATCAAATTCGAAAAGGCTTCCGACGATCCTCAGGCTTGGGCGCGTGCGGCAGAATTGCGCAGAACGAAGGACCAACTTGAACAATACGACCGTAACTCCGCTCTGCTGGAAAGCCAGTTGGGTTTTATCGATCAATCGCTCAATGCGGTCAGCGATATTCTGCAGAGTGCCTCGGAAGTGGCAGTTCGTGCATCCGACAGCACTTTATCGACTTCAGATCGTTCGATGTTAGCCGAGCAGGTCAATCAGTTGTTGGAAGAATTGGTCTCTCAGGCGAATAGCGAATATAACGGACAGCATCTTTTCGGCGGTGTGCGCAGCGATGTTGAGCCCTTCAGCGTAACGCGTAATGCCGAAGGATACATTGATTCCGTGATGTATGTCGGGGCCTCGACAACCTCGAATATCACTGTTGCAGAACAGGACGCACTGCCGGGCCAGGTGGTCGGCGGTGATCCGGAGAACGGGGTGCTGATGTCGGACACCAGCGATGCTTTCGCTGTGCTGATCCAAATGCGCGACCATTTAAAGACCGGCGAGAGTCTTGCGGAAACCGATATTCAGTCTCAGGTCGACACCGCTTTTGAGCGTGTAATTGTCGGACGTGCAGTAATGGGGGCATATCTTGAGCACATCACTTTCGTCAGCGAAATTCGGCTGAATCAAGGCGTCCAGGTGTCGAATGATCTCTCCCGCACGGAGGGTGTGGATTTGGCGCAGGCCGCCACCGAACTCTCCGAAAAGCAGACCGCCTATCAAGCCGCCCTGGCGATGGCTTCGCAAACCATGCGCAAATCGCTGCTCGATTATATGTAGTCGATGCGGCTGAGGGCCTCGTCTGTTAAGACCCCTCTGCGATTGGATTCTATGCCGTCCGCAATCTTCCCGATGGCAAAAATCCTAAGCCCTAATTCAGAAACCCGAAACAATCCACATAAACTCAAATTTGAATTTTCCCTGATCAGTAACATCAGGGACAGCGTCAGTACGGTGTCCGATCGGTTTTTTGCTTCCATGCATCGAAAACGCGTTGAGCTTCTGGGCGCAGGTCGGTTTCGGTGAAGAGGGTCCGTGCGTTCCACGGCTTAAGGATTTCCTCATAAAGCAGTGCGTCGTCGAATCCGGCGTCCGCTGCATCGTTGCGTGTTGCGGCAAAGTAGAGTGCGTCGATGCGTGCCCAGTAGATGGCGGAAAGACACATCGGGCAGGGCTCGCAACTGGCGTAGAGCTCGCATCCCTCCAGTGAAAAAGTTCCAAGCGCGGTACAGGCGTTGCGGATGGCTTCCACTTCCGCGTGGGCAGTGGGGTCGTTGGCGGAGGTGACGCGGTTCCAACCGCGCCCGATAATTTTTTGGTCCTTAACAACGACGGCACCAAACGGACCGCCTTCGCCGGCTTCCATCTTTTCGCGCGAGAGCCGAATGGCTTCGCGTAAAAATTTTTCTGAATAAGACATATCAACAGTATACAGGGGAAATCGGTTTCACTGCCCGGAGGGCTGGTCGGTCCAGTTGGACGGCAATACAAACGGGTCTCCGATTCATGCCCTGATTCCTTTAAAAATATCTTTTATGCCGACCACGGCATTTGGGTTGGCACGAATCACTCCTCATTGGTAACACAACGGAGCACAAGTTCTCATAATAGGGTGCTTAAATCCAGCTTTTCGGTGGCGTGTGTTTTCCTTTTTTCGGGCAATCTCCGCCAGAGGTCTATCTGGCTGCTCTGCTTCCGTACCGCCGCCATCTTGGCTGCTCTGCTTCCGTACCGCCGCCATCTTGGCGGCCCGTCGCTGAGCAGGCAAC
>CAYOBH010000071.1:0-12025 GCA_964402125.1 uncultured Verrucomicrobiota bacterium | reverse complement strand
CCACAACCCGATATGAACCCGAATTATTTTGTCCTCATCATTCTGTCAAAATATCTCCACCCGAATCATTCTGCCGAAATGTTGAGCGGCACGAATCCGGTTCTGTTTTGCGTGGAATGTGAGCGAGGTGCCTGATAGACTATGTGCTTTATTTTTCAGGGCCGCGTTGCGGCAGTTAAATCAGGAAAAGGATTTTGATATGGCGAAGCAGAAGAAAACGGCCATTACGCCGACGAGAGACGAAAACTATCCGGAGTGGTATCAGCAGGTAGTGCGCGCAGCGGATCTGGCAGAAAACAGCGATGTGCGCGGATGTATGGTGATTAAACCTTGGGGCTACGCGCTTTGGGAAAATATTCAGCGCAGTCTGGATAAAATGTTTAAGGAAACGGGCCATGTAAACGCCTACTTCCCGCTCTTCATCCCCAAAAGCTATCTGGAAAAGGAAGCCGAGCACGTTGAGGGATTTGCCAAGGAGTGCGCGGTCGTAACGCATCATCGTCTGGAAGCAGGTCCCAACGGCGAACTGGTTCCAGCGGGCGAGCTGGAAGAGCCGCTGGTGGTGCGGCCGACGTCGGAAACCATCATTGGTGCAACGTATGCAAAATGGGTGCAAAGCTATCGCGATCTGCCGCTGCTGATTAATCAGTGGGCCAATGTAGTGCGCTGGGAAATGCGTACGCGCCTGTTTTTGCGGACGGCGGAGTTTTTGTGGCAGGAGGGGCATACGGCCCACGAGACCGCAGAGGAGGCCAAGGAGGAAACGCGCAAGATGCTGGAGGTGTATAAGGTGTTTGCCGAGGAATATATGGCCATGCCCGTACTCACCGGCGAAAAGACCCCCGGCGAGCGCTTCCCCGGTGCAGTAACTACGCTGTGTATTGAGGCGATGATGCAGGACCGCAAAGCGCTTCAGGCGGGAACAAGCCACTTCTTGGGGCAAAATTTTGCGAAGGCGTCGAATATTCAATATCAGAGCCGCGAAGGGCAGAATGAGTTTGCGTGGACCACCTCGTGGGGCGTTTCAACCCGTCTGATCGGCGGAATGATTATGACACACGGCGACGACGACGGAATGATTATGCCGCCGCGTCTGGCCCCGCAGCACGTGGTGATTCTTCCGATCATCCGTAATGAAGAAGATCGCGATTCGATTCTGGCGTACTGCAACGAGATTGCCGCCGGGCTGCGGAAACATCGATTCCACGAGCGTGATGTGGAGGTCACAATTGACGCGCGCGATATTAATGCGGGCGAAAAGGGCTGGAGCTGGGTAAAGAAAGGGATTCCGGTACGCGTTGAGATTGGTCCGCGCGACATGGCGAACAACGGCGTCTTCATGGCGCGGCGCGATACCGGTGAAAAGCAGAGCTTGGATAAAGATCTATTTGTTTCCGGAATTGCCGATTTGCTGGAGAGCATCCAGCAGAATCTGTTGCAGCGGGCCTTGGAATATCGGGCGCAGCACACGCGGGAGATTGATTCGTATGAAGAATTCACTGCGTTCTTTACACCGGAAAACAAGGATCGACCGGAAATTCACGGCGGATTTGCCCTGAGTCATTGGTGCGAAGACCCTGCGTGTGAGGACAAAATCAACGACGATCTTTCCGTTACGATTCGGTGCATTCCGTTTGATCGCGAGGCCGGCGGAGCCGGAACCTGCATCTGTTGCGGGAAGCCGAGTCCGGGGCGCGTTGTTTTTGCCAAGAATTATTAATGCAGTACGGTTATTTACATTGCGTATTGCCCATAGAGCCGTTGTGTTCTAGATTGCGGAGACTATGCGAAAATTATCTTACTTACAGATGGGTTGTCTGGTCGGATTAGCGGCCGTTGTTCTTTCAGGCTGTGCCTCTAAAGGGGCGGCCTATACCGTGGTGGAAAAAGGCACCGGCTCCCTGCGCTCGACTTTTGACAAAAAGATGTCCACGCCGGAAGACCAGTTCAAATATGCACAGCTCACGTGGGATAGCGGCTCCCTGCGCAAAGCGGAACGACAGATGCTCTACTTGGTACGCCGCTGGCCCAGCAGCAAGGAAGCTCCTGAAGCGGCGAGAGCGCGGGCGGATATTCTTTTTGAACGCGGGTACACGGAAAAGGCATTCGATGCCTATCAGTTCCTGATCGATAACTATTCCGGACGCATGAAGGGCTATGACGAAGTCCTCGAAAAGCAGTTCATTATTGCCAAAAAAATCATGGACCGGCGGCGGTTCCGCTGGATCTTTGGAGGGTATACCACGCCGGAGGAATCCATCGATTATTTTGAAACAATGATCCGAAACGGCCCGCAGAGTGAACATGCCGCCGAGGCCCAGTTCTTGGTCGGCCAATGTTATCAGTCGGATAAGGAATATGAGCTCGCAATCGTTTCGTATCAGATTCTGGGTTACCGCTATCCGGACAGCGCGTATGCAGAAGAGGCGGCGTGGCAGCAGGTCCAATGCCTGCTGCTGCTGCATCAAAAATATCCGCGCAACCCCGACCTGCGTGAACGTTTACTGACGATGACCGATCTCTTTAATGCCTTGTTCCCCGATTCAAAATATATCGAACCGATCAAAAAAACCCGCAACGACCTGTACCAAACCAGTGCTGACGCGGTTTATGATATCGGTCAGTTTTATTCCAAAATTGCCAAAAAGCCGGAGTCCGCCATTCTCTATAATGAGGCGCTGAAAAAGGAATATCCGTTCAGCGAGCGGGCTCCTGAGGCAGAACAACAAATCACAACGTTGAAGTCAAAGCTCTCCACTTCTGCAAACAAGGAGAAGGAGGAAGAATAAAATCCGTTTGTGCTCATGCTCCCTCGTTTAAATGAAAGCCCTTTATGTCTACGTTCCGTCTCATCGCTTTATTGACCTTCACCTTGGCCGCTGTTGCAGCGGCTCAGTCGGTTGATATTGATCTACCGGAAACCATTCCCGATGATCCGATTGATATCCGCGCTGACCGGATGGAATATACGAACGGAACCATCATCGCCACGGGCAATGTGGTTGGTCGGTTTGAGCGAGCGGTTCTTTCCGCCGATGAGCTTTCCGGGAATCCGGAGAGCGGCGATATTCATGTTGAGGGAAATGTCAAATTTGAGCGGGACAATGTGGTCTGGAAATCGACCGCCATCGATTATAACTTTCTTGAACAGACGGGCACCTTTGGGGCCTCGACGCTCAATATGGAACCCGTCCTGATTGGTGTCGGCAGCGTTGAATGCGTTTCGAGCAATGAATATCTGCTCCATAACGCCACCTTTACCACCTGCTCTCTGGAACATCCGCACTATAATGTCTGCGTCAAGGAAGCCCGACTGGTGGATAACAAACACCTGACCGCTAAGGGAGCGACCTTTTACATCGGCAAAGTTCCCGTGTTTTATCTCCCGTTTTGGAAGCAAACACTCAGCAGCAGCGTCTTTTCTTTTCGGTTCGGACACAGCAGCGAATGGGGCGCGTTTGGAACTGTCCGCGCAACCGTTCCGCTTACGGGGACGCTCGATTCGATCACCGATCTAAATTTATACACGAAGCGCGGCGTGGGATTGGGTCAAGGATTCAGCTGGAATTCGACCAACTCCGTCGGTGGTTTAGATTTGTTTTATCTGTTTGATCAGGATCCAAATTCCAAATACACCGATCCTGAAATCGATACCGGACGTTACCGCTTTAAAGTGGAAGAGCTCTATTCCTTTTCCGACACGCACTATCTGAACACCAAATGGAACTACCTGAGCGATCCGTATGTGCTGAAAGAATTCAATCGATCGGAATACCGCTCATATCCTCAGCCGGAAAATTATGCATCGTGGGTCTACGGCGACAGCTTTCTCTCGACCGAGGTGTTTGCCAACTATCGTCTGAACGATTTTTATGACAACACCGATCGGCTCGATCTGCTTGCAGATATTTATAGAACCCGGATCGGCGACTCGCCCTTTTATTTCCAGAGCGAGAGCAGTCTGGCCTATTTGGAGCGGGTATATAAAGACGGCTCGCCGCTGAACCGCGTAGACTCCCTGCGCTTTGACTCCGCCAACGTCGTCTACATGCCGCAACGCTACGGCTTTCTGAGTGTTGTCCCGCGAGTCGGCTTCCGAGGAACACATTATTCTAAATCCGCTGTAGATGAGGGCACTGAATTTCGTGGAACCCCGAACGCCGGAATGGAAGTTTCCATGCAGCTCTCCAAGGTGCTCTCGGACCGCGTCCGCTGGTACGGAACCGGACTGCGCCACGTAATCGAACCCTACGCGGACTACAACTATGCGGATGCATCGACCGATCCGAATCGCCTCCCGCAGTTTGATATTATCGACACACTGGGTGATGAGAACAAGGTTAAGCTCGGTCTGCGCAATGTCCTACAGACCAAACGCAACCAGCGCGTCTCCCGCTTTATTGATCTCGATCTGTACACCAATTATCTACTCGACCGCAACGGCGCAGAGCACCGGACGGATTCTCTGTTCGTCGATGCACGTTTGCCGCTGACCGAGCGCGTCACGTTCGACGTTGACGGCGAAGTGGATTGGAACTCTGGCGAAGTCCCCTTCTTCAACTCACGTGTAGCCTATCGAAAGAACAATGATCTGCTGATTTCGATGGAACACCTCTACCGCTCCGCTGAAGATCAGTCGATCTGGACGCCCCGTTTCGACCTCTACCCCGAAGGGCGCTTTTCTTTGTTCGGCTATGCGCGTTATGAAGATCACTCTGGAGAGCTCGAGGAAATCTCGTTCGGCGGCTACGCCAATCGCTGCTGTATGCGCTACGGTCTCGGCTGCCATTTTTATGACGACGGTGAATTCGGAATCATGTTATCGATTGGCCTCTCCGCCTTCCCCGAAGCCAACATTTCCAGCGGCTTCTAAAACGAAGGAACCGCAGCGAGCAGCTTGCGGGTATACTCATGCTGCGGGTGATCGATCACATCGGCAACCGGGCCGGTCTCAACGATCTCGCCGTTAAACATGACCGCCACGCGATCGCAGAGGTTCCGAACCACCGCCAGATCGTGACTGATAAAGAGAAATGCCAGATCGCGCGTCTGCCGCAGGTTTTTCAATAGGTTAAGAATCTCCGCCTGCACCGATACGTCCAGCGCAGAAACCGGCTCATCGGCCACCAGCAGAGAAGGACCAAGCGCCAACGCACGCGCAATACAGATGCGCTGACGCTGCCCGCCGCTGAATTCGTGCGGATAACGCCACGCCCACGACCGTTTGAGACCGACCGACTCCAGCAGCTCATAAACCCGCTCACGGCGCTCCTCTTTTCCAGCGCCAATGCCGTGGACATTCAACACATCCATAATGGCATTCCCCACCTTCATCCGCGGATTGAGCGATCCGTAGGGATCCTGAAATACCATCTGCACTTCCTGTCGATATTTCTTCAGTTCCGCATTCCGCAAGCTCGCCACATCCGCGCCACGGTAGAGCATTCGCCCGGAACTCGGATCAGTCAGTCGGATAATGGCCTTACCGAGCGAGCTTTTTCCGCAGCCGCTCTCGCCGACCAACCCGAAGATCTCGCCGGGATGAATGTGCAGCGAAACGTCCTTCACGGCGTGGACGGAATTTTTTTTACGCCCGTAAATGACGTGCAGTTTTTCAATACAGAGCAATGCGTCCATACGATTCAACCCGCCTCCTCCGGATGCAGACGCGGAACCGCCGCCATCAGCGCCTTGGTATATTCGTGCTGCGGATTATCCAAAACCTGCCGGGTCGTCCCCTCCTCCACAATCTGGCCCTTCTGCATCACATAGACGCGATCCGCCAGATCGGAGACAATCCCGAAATTATGGGTTATCATCAAAATGGATAGGCCGACCTTGTCTCGCAGCTCCTTCAGCAGCAGCAAAATCTCACGTTGCACGGTAACGTCCAGCGCCGTCGTCGGCTCATCGGCTACCAGCAGATCGGGTGAACAGGCCAGCGCCATTGCAATCATACAGCGTTGCAGCTGCCCGCCGCTCATCTGGTGCGGATACGCCTTGGCCAACCGCTCAGGCAGATGCACCAGCTCCAGCAGACGAGCAACCTCCGCCTTACGATCCATCTCCTTGCGATGGAGCTTCAACGCCTCAGCAATCTGCCATCCGACCGTAAAGACCGGATTAAATGAATTCATCGGCTCCTGAAAAATGTATGAAATCCGGTGTCCGCGCACGGTACGCAATTTTTTTTCTTCCACCTTCAGCAGGTCCTGTCCATTGAAGAGAATTTGACCGCCTTCATAGCGGGCCGCACGCGGAGTAAGTCGGGTAATTGCCAACGCGCTCATGCTCTTGCCGCTGCCGCTCTCACCCACCAGCGCCACGGTCTCACCGCGCCCAACGCAGAAAGAGATGCCGTCTACCGCCTTCACCAGCTCCTCGCCGGAACCAAAATGGATGCGGAGATCCTCGACCTCTAAAATGTTCTTATCCTTTTCCATCAGTCGTTTAGCTTGGGGTCCATGGCATCGCGCAGCGCATCGCCCAACAGGTTAAAAGCCAACACCAGAAGAAACAGTGCTATCGTCACAAACGTCATTTCCCACCACATGCCCTGCCAGAGGCGTTGACGGGCACTGTTAATCATCAATCCCCAAGAGGGCTGATCTTGAACTCCGATACCCAGAAAACTCATGAACACCTCTGTTCCGACCGCCGCAGGGAAACGGAGCGTAAACGTAACGATCACCACATGCATGATGTTCGGCAAAATATGCTTAAACATAATTCGTCCGGAGCCGAGCCCTAGTGCCTTGGCCGCCTGAACATACGTCTGCTCCTTATGCTTCATCACCTCACCGCGCACCAGACGACACAGTCCTACCCATGTGGTCAGACCGATCCCCAAATAAACACCGAGGAGGCCCTGGCCAGGCACCACCATGGCAATCGCAAGAATAAATAAAAGACCGGGCATCGAAGCGAAAGTGGAATAGAGCCAGACGATGAAATCATCCACCCGTCCGCCGAAATACCCCGCAAGGCATCCGAGTATGACGCCGATAGGAATAGCGATCAGCGAGGTGATAATGCCCACGCTGTAAGCAATCCGCGTTCCCTGAACCAGACGGGCGAGCACATCTCGACCTAATCCATCCGTTCCCATCCAATGTTGAGCGCTGGGCGGATGATACGCATCATCGAGATAGACGGTCTGATACTCGGGCGTTTTATCCTGTATATGGTGATACATATACACCGCCTCACCATAAACAGCGAGCAACGTAAAAATCACCACAATAACAAGGCATGCCATGGCCATCTTATTCGCCCTAAGGCGTTGCCAGACGTCTCCCCACAAACTATGACCCTTTTCTTTCGGCATATTCCTACTTCAGTTTCACGCGCGGATCCGCCAGCGCATAACAGATATCCGTCAATAAGTTGCAAATCACAAAAAGAATCGCCCCAATCAGCACCAGCGCACGTACAACATCCACGTCTGCCTGAGTAATCGAGCTGATCCCCAAATAGCCCAAGCCGGGAATACCGAAGAAACTTTCGAGCAGCAGAGACCCGGTATACAGGAACGGAATCGCAATCACTACGTTGGTAATAATCGGAATCATGGCGTTCTTAAGCACATGTACGAATAAAACACGGGATTTGGGTACGCCTTTGGAAAAAGCGGTCCGCACATAATCCTTGTAGACCTCATCCAGCATAATGGTGCGATAAAACCGAATATTGGAACCCAAGCCACTCACTACACCGATAATCACCGGCAGCACAAAATAGCGCCAGGATTCGCATCCCCACACCGGAAACAATCCCTGCTTATACGCGAGAAAATATTGGCCAAAAACAATGTAGACCAAATAGTTGATGCTCATCAGCGCCACCGAAAGAACAACCAATGAGCGGTCAATCCAGGTATTACGGAAAAAGGCACAAACCAAAGAAACGCTGATTGCGGTGATTACACCAATAACGAAAATGGGGATCATCAGCGCCAACGATTTTGGAATACCATCCAGCAAAAGCTTGGATACCGGCTGATGAAATGTTTCCGAGTCTCCTAAATCGCGCTTCAAAATACTCTTCGTGAAGAAAAACAGCTGAGAATCCCATGGGGAATCCTGTATTTCACGCAGACGCAGACTCTTTATTTCCAATCCGCGGTCACCCGCAAGAAACGATGCGTCGACTTGACCCTTAAAACGAATCTTTTCCGTTCGCCACGATGAAGCATCCAACTTTCGCCCAGCCAAAGACCCATTTCCGCGGAATCGTAGCTTCCATTCATATTCAGTTGAACCATCGAGTGAAAAGCCCAACGCATTCAACTGGGTATTCGGCTCAATAAAAACCGTTTTTGATTCAGCAGAATAGACGGCATTCGTCCATCCATTCCAGCGCCCTGCTCCATCGGAAAAGTCATGATCCTCATAGGCACGAGTTGTTGCCCGAACACCAAACAAGAGCGGTTTGTTCAGCCCGCGTTTCTGATCAAAATCATCAAGCCCTTTCAAGCTCGTATTCTTCCCGAGGCTGATCACCGCCAGATCGTTCGGAACGATATAAAACAACACAAAGGTCAGTATCATCACACCGATCACGGTGGGAATCATTTGAAGAAGGCGCTTTATGATATATCGAAGCATATTTTATTCACCGCCTCCGATATTCAGTTTGCCGCTGCCATAGTTTTTCATCCACTGCCTGCGCTCTTCCACATCAACGTCGCGATACATGCTCATTCCGTACGGAAACTCATGCGGCTCGTAATATTTCATCCACTCGTGAACCAAGGCAAAACTCATACTCTGGTACTGAAAAATCCAAGGACAATCCTCAATCAGCAAACGAGCCATTTCCTCATATTTTTCCGTACGTTCCGGCGAATCCTGCATCACTCTGACCTCTTCATAAAGGCGATCAAATTCTGGATTTCGATAATTGGCATGATTCGGCCCGGGAGACTCATTTTTACTGTAAAACAACTGGAGAAAGTTTTCAGCATCCGGATAATCCGCCAGCCAAGCGAGCGAAAACAACTGCGCCTGCCGCCGATTCAGCTTTTCATTAAATGCCGGCCAGGTGCTGTAGGAAAAGGTGAGCACAACGTCGATTTTTCGATACATGTCTGCAACCAGATCCATCATCTGGCGCGTATCCCCATCCACAGAACCCACCGACATTTCCAACTGAAGCCTCCGTCCGGTTTTGGAATCAATTCCATCAGGATATCCAGCCTCAGCTAACAGTGTTTTTGCCTTCTCAATATTAAATCGATAGGGCGAAGGCTCTTCCGGACGGCCTTTCAATGGACTTGGAATTGGACCGTTTGCCTCACTGAGGCGATAGTTCAGATACTTATTCATCCGGTCAAAATCAAAGGCACAACTCAGCGCCTGCCGCAATTTTCGATTGCGGTTATCCTGCTCCGGATCTCGATGGTGTCCTACCACAGGATCGTCCATATTGAACCCGATATAGCGCATATCCAGCGAAGGAGCAGAGACCAGCCGAATGCCGCTTTCCGCCAATTTTTGATCCAGTTGTGCATTCCCGGTAATAACCGTATCAAAATTTTCTCGCGAAATTCCGGAACTGTCCAATTGCCCGGAAAGAAACATCATCCAGGCCGTACTCTGGTCATCCACCACATACTGAACGATTCGATCAATCATCGGAACCGATCGACCCGCAGGTTCCCCTAACCCGCGTGCTTTCTGCTCCTCATCAGCGGTATCGGGATAGGTTTCGATCCGACCGGTTTCTGCCCATTTGGGATTCCGCACAAACTCAATACGGGAATTTCGTTTCCACTCGACGAGGCAGAAAGGTCCGGTCCCTACAGGATGATTCACAAATTCATCCTGATAATACTCCACCGCCTCACGAGGAACCGCAAAAGCATAGTGCATCGTCAGCACATCCAAAAACTGGGGATAGGGCTCACTCAACTCTATCTCAAAGGTGTACTTATCCGGAGCACGCAATCCTTCTACCAGCAGATCATAATTTACTGGATTCTGTTTTTCAGAAGCCTCGCGGAATGCATCGACCCCCTTGACCCGATCAAACGCCCAAGAGCCTGAAGAGGAATTGTTTACATCAACGACTCGCTTGAATGAATAGACAAAATCATCAGCCACCAGCTCGCGTCCTTTCCCGCCCGGGAAACAGGGATCATCCTGAAAATAGATTCCCTTCCGAACCTTGAAGGTATAAACGAGTCCGTCCTCCGATATCTCCGGCATAGCCTCCGCCAACTTCGGGATCACCGTATAAGGGCGCTTTAAATAATCATACTGAACTAAGCCCTCATAGATTTTTGAAATTGCCACAGACGATGACACCTCTCCCGAAATTGCCGGATCAAGCCCCCGTATGCGCGAAGTCGTTCCAAAACTGACTTTTTCGTTCTCATCGTATCTGAACCGCAGGTCTCCGCGTCCGCATCCAAAAAGAAAAAGACCCCCCAAAAGAGTCAGCACGAGGCTCTTGGAGAGTCTTATTGCTGGAACGCGAAATCTCATTCCAAGCCAAACGGATTAGTTGTTATCTGTAGCAGCGTCACCCGAGGCAGTCGATGGCGTAATCGGAGAGCTTGTCGAAGCCCGAGCCCGATCAATCTTTGATTTTGAGTTTCCAGCGGAAAAGAGGTATCCAAGGACCAATGTGCTCACCAGAAAAGTAATACCGAAAATCACCGTGGCTTTCGTAAGAACATTTCCCGCCCGAGCTCCAAAAAGAGCCTCCCCCGCACTTGCTCCGAATGCCAGCCCCAGACCTTCGTTCTTCGAACGCTGAAGCAGAATCAAAACAATCAGCAGGAGACAGCATACGACCTCAATAAAAATGAACAGACCAATGAGAATTTGCATAACGAACCCTTTGTATAATTTACATCGCCGCTTTAACAATCGCAGCGAACGATTTGGCATCCAGCGCAGCTCCACCGATAAGGCCGCCGTCAATATCCGGCTGAGCCAGCAGTTCTGCGGCATTGTCGGGCTTCATGCTGCCGCCATACTGAATGCGCACCGCATCGGCAGCTTCTTTGCCCACCATATCTTTGATGACCCCCCGAATAAACGCATGAACCTCCTGCGCTTGTCCAGAAGTAGCCGTTTTCCCGGTGCCGATGGCCCAAACGGGCTCATATGCAATCACCAGTTCGGTGTATGCATCGGCAGGAACATCTTTGAGACCCTCACGAACCTGTACTTCAACCACCTTTTTGGTGTTACCGGCTTCGCGGTCTTCCAGTTTTTCACCGACACAGAGAATCGGACGAAGGTTCTTTTCGAGGGCTTTTTTAACCTTTTTGTTAATCCAAAAATCGGTTTCTTTGTAATATTCGCGGCGTTCGCTGTGGCCGAGAATCACATAACGGACAAACAGCTCTTTAAGCATGCTGTGGGAAACTTCGCCGGTGTATGCACCGTTTTCTTCAGAAGACATATTCTGCGCGCCGACATTGATCAGGGTTTCGGAAACCACATCGCTGACGGCTTTAACGGCCGTGAACGGCGGGCAGAGCACCACGTCAACCGCGCTGCAATCCGCGAGCTCCTTCTTGATCGCCGAAGCCAAATCAACCGCTTCAGAAACGGTTTTATTCATTTTCCAATTACCTGCAATAATCTTTTTTCTCATTAAAATGTCTCCGTTAACAACGCGCTCACAGCGCCCTTTGCTGTTTAAAAATGAGTGAGGAATCTACCCAATGCACCACCGAGTGCAAAGTCCAAACAGCAAAAAACAAACAAATGATTGGGCTCAGCCGATTGCGGACACGTGCGGCGCTGGTCTCGGTCCTATTATTTAGCACTTTTCCCTGCTTTGAGACCTGATATTTCTTTTGAGAACTCTGCGGGTTGGCGCAGGATAATTCCGGCAGACACGGAATCCTCCGCTCAGCGACGAGAGCAGCCGAAACGGCCGCGATACCACGAGAAAAGGAACCGAAACACGTAAAGAAGCGCACGTTATCGTTTGTAGTTCAGCCTTCAGGCTGTCTCTTATCTGTTCTGGTGCACACGCAGCCTGAAGGCTGAACTACAAACTTTAT
>CAYOBH010000070.1:4854-12162 GCA_964402125.1 uncultured Verrucomicrobiota bacterium | reverse complement strand
TTTTGCCCAGATATCTCTATCCTCGCTTGCGTCTTGGCGTCTTTGCGTGATTTAAACTCTGAACCTCCGAGCCTCCGAGTCCTCCAGTGCAGCGGGTGGTGAATAATTTTGACCGCTAAGAAGGGAAGACGCGAAGCGCGCAAGGGTATGAATTCAAACAGTATCATTTTGGACGCTGTGGCCCATCATGCTGTTGAGTTTGAAGATGGTGGGCGATAGAGGACTCGAACCTCCGACCCCTACCATGTCAAGGTAGTGCTCTAACCAACTGAGCTAATCGCCCGCAAAAAGAAGCCCGGAATATACGGATCGGGTGGGGGCGTGTCAACCAGCTCAAACAGAAAAAATGAGGAATGAGAAGTGACGAGTGAGCCGTGAAACGTAATGCCGTAATGCGTAATACGGAATGCGTGAGGGGTGAAATGGGGAATCGAAAATATGCGCTACTTTTCGGCGGCCTTCACCAAGGCGAAGAAGCGGTCTTCGTATTGTTCCCAGAGCCCGGATTGTTTGAGCAGGTCGGCGAGGGCGGTAATGCGGCTTGGATCGCGTGAGGCGGAGAGGAAGGCTTCGTCGATCGTGCGGGTTCGGTTCTTCTGCTGATCGCGTGTGCGCTGTCGAATATCCTGAATATTCCCCCCGGCGGAGTGTTGGACGAGCTCGACGATGAGCTTGAGCAGGCAGACTTCCCAGGGATCGTCCACGCCGAGCAGAATGGCGTTGAGCGGGTCGTTTTTGATATTGGCCTCGGTTTTCACTCGATCGATGACATTATCAATATGATCGCTGACGATATACTGTTTGCTCTCCTGTTTCTGGATGCGGAATCCATATTGAATAATTCGCAGGTCGCCGCCTTTTTCCTGCAGCCACTGGGCATATTTCTGAGCCTCGGGGCCAAAGTCTTCGAGATCAACCTGTCCGAGCGACTGCGGCGTGATGATTTCGGGTTTGAGGGCCTTCAGCTGACCTTCGCGCACACGCACCTTGCCGACGCTGTCCATAAGTTCGGTGACGAGCTGATAATTGACGATGGTGTCGCCAAAGGTTTCAAGACGATTGGTCGGGGCCTGAATGAGTTCGGTATTATTGACGGCGTACCAGAAGTCGAACGGATTTTTTTGATTCATGAATAGTTCCTGATTCGTATTGCGTGTTGCGTATTGCTTAGTGCGTATTGCGTATTGCGTATTGCGTATTGCGTATTGCGTATTGCGTATTGATGGTCTTCATCGCTCGGCAGGCCGTCAAGCAATATGTAGTACGCAATACGCAGTACGTTCCTATTTCATCTCATCTTCGCGGTTTTGGTAATCGGTAAATTTCATAGAGACGACCTTGGAGATTCCGCGAGTCTGCATGGTGACGCCGTAGATGACATCGGCAGCGGCAATGGTTTGACGGCTGTGTGTAATGATAATGAACTGTGACATCGTTAAAAATTCCTTCAGTGCGTCGACGAATCGGTTAATGTTGGCATCGTCGAGAGCGGCGTCGAGCTCGTCGAGGACGCAGAACGGGCTGGGTTTAACTTTAAAGAGCGAGAAGAGCAGCGCCACGGCGGTCATGGTGCGCTCCCCGCCGGAGAGCAATGAAATGGTCTGAAGTTTTTTTCCGGGCGGACGAGCGATAATTTCAATACCGGCCTCGAGCACGTCTTCATCGTCGGTCAGTACCAGTTTAGCGGAGCCGCCGCCGAAGAGCTGCTGGAATATGCCCTCAAAGTTAGCGTTCACTTTGTTGAAGGTTTCTGTAAACAGCTCGGTGGTGGTGGCGTTGATGGTTTTGATCATGTCGAGCAGCTGCTGTTTGGCGGTAATGAGGTCTTGTTGTTGCTTGTTGAGAAAGGCGTAGCGCTCCTCGTATTCCGCGTGCTCTTCAATGGCCACAAGATTGACGGGACCCATGGAATCAATGATCTCCCGCAGCTCAGCCATACGCGTTTCAAGTTCCTCGCGGCTTGGAACTTCGTCGTTTCCCCATCGTGGAGCTTCGGTCTCGGTCAGCTCTTCTTTGGTAACGTGATAGGTTCCGGTAACGCGCTCAAGTGCGTTGTCGTAGCGCATTTTAAATTCGGCGCGTTCGACTTCGAACCCTGACTTTTTCTCGTGTTCGTTTTCCAGCGTATCGCGCAGTCCGCGCAGTCGATGTTCAGCGGTGGAGAGAATGCGAATGGTTTCTTCTCTTCGCGCGCGTTCGGTTTCGAGTTGTTGTTCGGTTTCCTGCAAGCGTTCTTCGAGCGGATCCATTTTGGCGGTCTCCGTTTCGATGGAGCGTTTGAGGTCTTCAATACGTCGGTTATAGGCGTCAATGCCTTCGGTGCGGTCTTTAATCAGCTCATCGAGTTCCCGAATACGCGTCTCCATCGGATGCTTCCGGTTATTGAGCTGCTCCAGTGCCGTCGATTTTTGGGAATAGATAATGCGGTGCTCGGAGGTAACCGTCAGTGCGTCGGAGCGGCGCTCCTCAATCTCGTTGAGCGCTTGGGTCCGTTCGGCAATCTGGTTGCGTACGCTGGTCTGCCGCTCGCGCGTTTCCTGTAGCTCATTCGCCAGCCGCGACCGCAGTTCCGCGCCTTTGCTCTCGGTCTGGGTCAGGTTCTCGAGTTCAAAGCTGACCATTTCAATACGTTGGCGGGCCGTTGCCGTTTCGCGGACAATCACCTGTCGTTCACCCTCCTGAAGGGCCAGTTCTCGGCGGAATTCTTCCAGCGTATGTCGTGCCGCTTCAATAGACGAGGTCATGCCGTTTTCCTCGCTGCGGAGCAGCTCCAAACGCTGCCCCAGCGTTTGGGTTTCGGCTTCGATTTCGGTGATCTCTTCCTGCAGTCGCTCGCGCATTTGATAGCGGGCCAGCGGGCTTTTATCTTCCGTATCGGGCATCCATATTTCAGCGGAGCCGCTGCTGGAAACGACCGTGCCGTTTTGCGTAACAATCACAGTGCTGGGCGAAAGCACCTGCGGAATCTCCGCCTCGCTGGAGACGACACGCACGTTCCAGAAAAGACGTCGAACCAGCGGGGCAACATCGCTACGGTATTGTATGCAGTCAAGTAGCCCTGTGCCGATGGTCGAATCGGTGTCGAGCGCGGGGGGCGCTTCCTCGCTGGCGGAAACGCTGATCAGCCGTGCACTTCCGGCTTCCTGATCGCGCAGCCAGCCAAGCGCCTCGCGGGCATACGCCTCGTCGCGCACCACAATAGCGTCGATGCATGGGCGTAGAATAGCTTCAAGCGCGGTTTGGTAGTCCGGTGTAGTCTTGAGCTGTTCCGCCAGCGGACCGATAATTCCGTCGCGAGCGGGCGTAAAGTCGTCGGGCGGATCCAGCAGGAGTTGGGCTCCAGGCGGAAAACCCGCCTGACGTGCTTCGCCACCGGAAAGCATCTCAAGCTGCGCGCGCTTGGCGGAAATGATCTTCTGCTGTTCGTTCAGGTTCTTTTCGTTATCGACGATCAGGTCTCGGTGCTCTGTTCGGTTACGATTTAGATTCGTGAGCTGTTCCGCCTGTTTGGCCACCCGAGCCGAGAGCACTTCCGTTTTAACATCCATCTCCTCACGCAGTTCCAGATGCTGTTTAAGCGAGCGCTCCAGCTCCGCCTTCTCGGTGGCGAGGCGCTCCTTTTTTAATAGGGCAGAGCGTTCGCGCGCATCGAGTTCGTTGAGCTCGTTCTGCATTTTTGAGGTTTTGCTGTCGAGCACCAGCGACTCATTTCGCAACTGATTGACCTGCGCGCGCGTGGCATTCATCTGCTCCTCGACGACCTTCTGAGCGGACGTTGCTTTTTCAAGTTCAATCTGTGCGGCGGTTTTCTCGGTTTCAGCCGTTTCGATGTCGGCAATAATTTTGCTCAGCTCTCCGCGATGGGCCTCCACGCGTACGCGGGCCTCCTGCGTCTCCTGCGCGTTGCGTTGGGAGAGTGTCGTCAGCTCAGCAATCCGATCGGTGTTCATCGTAATGAGGTTGCGTGTGCGCTCCAGCTCGCTCCGTACGGCGGCGGCCTGTTCCATAGCGGTGGAAATACGTTGCTCCAGCTGACTCAGCGTCTGACGCGATGTACCCGCCTCGGTTTCCGCCGTTTCCACCTGACGGTGCAGCTCGTTTACCTTTTGCTCAAGAATCTGCAGCTCGCCCGTTAGTTCATTCAGCTTATTGGAATATTCCGATAACCGCTCGCGCGTGACATACAGATCCATCGTACGCAACTCTTCAGCGAGCTCTTTGTAGCGACGGGCCTTTCCTGCCTGCCGCTGGAGCGAAATAATCTGTCGCTTCACCTCGCGGATCACATCATCGAGGCGCAGAAGATTCGCCTCGGTGTGTTCGAGTTTGTGCAGCGCCTCCTTTTTGTCGGCCTTATATTTTGTAATGCCGCTGGCCTCCTCAAAAACCGCACGGCGATCCTCCGGGCGAGCGGAGAGAATCTGGTCGATCTTTCCCTGTTCAAGCACGGAGTAAGAGTCGGTCCCCACGCCGGTGTCCATGAACAGCCGCTGAATATCCTTAAGACGGCACGCCTTGCGGTTGAGAAAATAACCGCTCTCGCCGGAGCGAAAAACGCGGCGGGTAATGCATACCTCTTCGTATTCAATTCCCAGCGCCGCCGTGCAGTCCGCCAGCGTAATGCTGACCTCCGCCATGCCGAGCGGTTTGGAGGAATCGGTGCCGTTAAAAATAACATCTTCCATCTTGGCACCGCGCAGTGCGCGCGCCCGCTGTTCGCCCAAAACCCAGCGCACAGCATCAGAGACATTGCTCTTTCCGCAGCCGTTGGGGCCGACAATCGCCGTCATGCCCGGCTCAAACTCGAGACGAGTTTTGTTGGCAAAGCTTTTGAAGCCTATAATTTCCAGCGTTTTGAGGTACACCTGAGTTTTCTCCTGATAAAACTCGGCGAGGTTAACATAAACAATATGGCCGTTTAAATGCTCATTTGCAGAGAAACGCACTTTTCCTGCGGGAAAACTACACACCCTGTTTGGCGAGGGGTTTCGGCAGGGGAATGTGGATAAAAAGCATTGTCGAGTCCGGCATAAACGAAAAAAAACAGTGTCGGTAGAATGATGCATACAATAAGAATCTTTCTCATGAGTTGTCTTTGGGCCAAGTTGTCTGATCAGTCACTTCAGGTTTCTGACTTAATCTATGGGGCCGGGATGCTTTGAGATTATTAAGATTCAAGAGATGGGATACTTGACATTCTCGGCTAAAAGGGGGAGTTATAACAGATCGTGTTATTGCTGCCGAAAAGCATGTTAATAAAAACCACAACAAGGGGGAATATTATGAAGAAACTCACGACTATCAAGATGTCGGCGGTCGGCATCCTGATTGCAGTGTCTCTACAGGCTTCTGGACAGAGTGCGCCTGTTCGTTCGAGCTACGCGCCGTATTTTACGGAGGCCAAGGCAGGTGCCAAAGCGCCGGATGCAGATGGATTTATTCAGCGATGGCTGTTGCTGGAGCCGATCAAAAACTCGCTGCGCGGTAATACCGGGTTTAATGAACAGTATATTCGCGGAGCGTTTTACACGGATTATTTTCCGAATCAGTTTACAGTTGTTCCGAAGAACGGCGACAAGGTAAAGGTGAATGATGTTGAGTTGACGTGGCATGCACTGGATGCCACGAACTTTAACGCCAAACTTTTCCGGTTTGCCGGTATGATGAAAAAGGATGTCTACGGAATTACATGCTGGGCGGTTACTGTAATCGATTGCCCGCAGGAAATCAAAAATGTGCGTCTGGCGGTCGGCTCTAACTCCGCGTCGATGTGGTGGGTGAACGGCGAAGAAGAAGTCGCTCTCTTCGGCGACCGCCGTATGGTGATGGATGACGGCGTTTCTGAGCGCCTGACGCTGAAGAAGGGGGTCAATATTGTCCGCGGTGCTGTGATTAACGGACCAGGTCTGAGCGACATGTGTGTGCGCTTTATTGATGACGCGGGCAACCCGATTAAGAATTACACCATTAATTTGGATAAGGCGGGCAACTAAACGTCAATCTGACTGAAACCATCAATCTGTATGTTAATTGGAGATTCTATGAAAACTTATTTAAAAGCTGCAGCTTTTGCTGCATTGGCGACTCTCGGTCTGGCCCATACTGCCTCAGCACTGGATGGGGAACCCTTCATTCACGACCCGTCGAACATTATGGAATGTGACGGAAAATATTACACCTTTGGTACGGGCGGTAACGGTCTGATTTCCGACGACGGCTGGACATGGAGAGGCGGTGCGGTTCGCCCGGGCGGCGGAGCGGCACCCGACGCGCTGAAGATCGGTGATCGTTACCTCGTTGGTTATAGCGCGACCGGCGGTGGATTGGGTGGAGGCCATGCCGGCCGCATCCTGACGATGTGGAACAAGACTCTCGATCCGAACTCTCCGGATTTCGAATATACCCAAGCGATTGAGGTGGCTGCGAGTATTAACGACGAAGATTGCGATGCGATCGATATTGGACTGCTTCTGGATCCTTCAGGTCGCCTGTGGTGCACCTATGGAACCTACTTCGGATTCATCCGCGTGGTTGAACTTGACCCCAAAACAGGGGCCCGTTTGGCCGGCAATGAGGCGGTTGATATTGCGATCGACTGTGAAGCCACCACCATGATTTACCGCGACGGATGGTACTATCTGCTGGCAACGCACGGCACCTGCTGCAATGGGGCCACATCGACCTACAACATCCGTGTCGGTCGTTCCAAGAGCGCGACGGGTCCGTTTTTGGATCACACTGGGATGGATATGATACGCGGCGGCGGTAAACTGGTGGTTGCAGCGAATAATCGTCTGATTGGTGCAGGGCACTTCGGTCTGCTCGATCTGGGCGGAAATGTTCAGAAGTTTTCCTGCCATTACGAAGCCGACATGGACAAGGGCGGACGTAGTGTTCTCGACATCCGTGCGCTTGTCTGGGAAGACGGCTGGCCGGTTGCTGGAGATTTCTTTATGGGCGGAACCTTCGAAATTGAATCCGGCCGTAGCGGGTATGCGCTGGAAATGGGTGTAGATGCCGTTCCGCTCACTCAAGGCGGCCGCTCACGTGAAATGGCGGCTCCCGGGGGAGCTGGCGCAGCGGGTGGCGCAGGTCGTCCGGCCATGGGTGCTGCGGGTGGCGCACCGGCTGGTGGTGCACCGGGTGCTGGAGCTCCTGGCGGCGCAGGTCGTCCGGCCATGGGTGCTGCGGGTGGCGCGCCCGCTGGTGGTGCACCGGGTGCTGGAGCTCCTGGCGGCATGATGGGCATGGGTGGTGGCGCACCGGCTGGTGGTGCACCGGGTGCTGGAGCTCCTGGCGGCGCAGGTC
>CAYOBH010000070.1:0-4754 GCA_964402125.1 uncultured Verrucomicrobiota bacterium | reverse complement strand
GTCCGGCTATGGGTGCTGGTGGCGCTCCGGGTGGCGGCGGCATGGGCATGGGTGGTGGAATGGGCGGTGGAATGGGTATGGGCATGGGCGGCGGCGGTCGCAGTTCTGCTCCGATTCCCGATCAAAAGGTTGAAGATGTCGAACCCACTTGGCCGAATAAAACGGTTGTTACCCGTCTGGGCGACTACATGCTGCAGGCTCACCAGAAATGGACCATCGCTCCCGTCGAAGGAGCCGGTGGCTATATTGGCTCGCCGTTCTTCAAGATTACGATTGAAGGAACCGATCGTGCGCTGACGGCTACCGAAGAAGGTACTGTCGTGGTGGAAACTTCCTTTACCGGTAAAGATTCCCAACTGTGGCGTATCGACCAGTTGACCGACGGTTCCTGGCGCATTATGCCCAAAGCCGAATCGGATTCCGCCGAGCCGATGTGCCTGAGCGCCGTAGGCGTGAGCACTCCGTCGCTGGCGAAGTATGATCCGGATAGCTGGAACTTCCGCTGGAACTTCAAAAAGCCGTAACCTAACGCGGTAACCACAACAGCACAGTGCCGTTGCGAAAGATCTAACAAGGAGAAGAAACCATGTTTAAACAATCGTCTATGGCGCTCGTGCTGGGGATTGCCGCTTCGGCGGCTTTCCCGTCAGTATCGTCGGCGCTGAATTATTCAGGCCGGCAGAATAATCCGGCCACGTTCGAAACGCTGGAAGAGGCCCGCGTCAGCGGTCCCAAGGCCGTTGTAACGCTGGAAGGCAACAACGGCCGAACCTTTAAGTCGCACCCCGTACTGGATGGATATCCTGCGGGGACGACTTATGTTTATCGTTCCCCTAATCTCTACGGCGGTCGCGCAGCGGCCCGCTTGAATACGGACATTCTCGTCTTTGTCGAAAATACCTTTTCAGATAAAGAGGCGGCGAAGGCCTATCTCAAGGAACTGGGGCTGATCGATATCATTGACGAGGCCATCGGCAGCGTCATTCTGGTTACGCCGGGCAACGGAAGAAGTTTCGCTGCGGCGGATCAGAAAAACTATTATGCGCTCCAGACGGCCATGCTGGCTCAAAAAGCCAGTGAAGGCGGGCGCGGCGGAGCGGGCTATTGTGACGCTGAATATTTCGGCGGCTTTGGTTACACGTATGTGATCGGCATCGATGGCGGAGCCACCTTTCTCAACAACTATGTGGCCGGAACGCTCGACTACGTCAGCCGTATTGCCGGCATGCTGCTGATCGGAGGCGACATGGGCTCGGAACGCGGCGTGGCCGGTTTGGTTCCGGTCTATCTGGTCAATGCTTCGGAGCGCGCGATTCAAAACTATAAAGCGGCCAACGATGTGGATGCCTGTGAACGCTCCAACTGCGTTGAAGCCTTTTTTGATCAGTCTCTGCCGCTCAAGCGCGTGATGGTAACAGAGGACGAAAATCCCAATATTGCGGCCTGCATTCACGACGCGTACTACAATCTCTTCACCAAGGCCATGCGTGTGCCGGTGGGCCGGGCCGGACTCCACAGTGCGGGCACGCCGTATCAGGGCTACAGCATGGATCAGGCGCCGCTTTCGCTCTGCGAACGCAATGCGGTGCTGAATGGAAAAACGCGCGACGGTATTCACGTGATCGCGCATCAGGAGGCCCGTTTTAACGCGATCAACTCCAACGGGAATTATCTCGATACCTGGTTTGAATATCTGCCCGAAGAGGTTTTAAACAACACCGCGCCGAAAGGAACGATTCCGCTGATTCTGGCCAATCACGGCGGCGGCGATGATCCGCGTCAGTTTGTTGAGGAGATCGGCCTACTCCCGCTGGCAGGTAAAGAGCGCTTTGCGATGGTTGCTCCGGAGCATCAATCGGTGAGCGGGATTTTGTCGGATGCGCTTCCTGCGTTGGTGAAATATATGCTGGAGACCTATCCTTCGCTCGATTCGTCGCGCGTTTATGTGACGGGTTACTCCATGGGCGGTGCGGCCACGCTGCGTGCGATCAACGGAGAACCTTCCCTGTTTGCGGCGGCGGTGCCGATGGCGGCGGCCGGCTACACCGGTACGGAGGAGCAGAAAGCGAAGCTGCGCAAGGCCACGCTTCCGGTCATGTTTACGACCTCGTCATTTGATTTGGGAGGCGCATTTGATCAGGTCAATGAAACCATTGCCGGCGGCTATCAGAGCCAGCTCAATATGTTCCTGGAATATAACGGCATGGACACGGTTACGTTTGATTTTGAGAAATATCGGGTGGTTGGTTTTGACGCAGACCGTATGGTGCGCGTTAAGGCGAACGGGGAATATGACAACTCCAGCTGGTACCTGAATAACGACGCTGGCATTCCCATGGTGGCGGTGAACTATACGATGAACCTGATGCATGCGCTCTATCCGGAATACGGCAAGATCGCCTGGGATTTCTTTAAGCATTATTCCCGCGATCCGCAGAGCGGAAAAATCAGGTACAATCCGTACGCAGACTAGGGAGAGTTTTGATTGCCGATTGATGATTGCCGACTGACGATTGCTGATTACTGATTGCTGATTGACGATTGTCGAATGGGTGAGGGCTTGTTGGCGCAGCCGTCCGATAAATCGGCAATCATAAATCGACAATCGGCAATGTGTTGCTTGGGAGATAGATGTTGAGATCCAGATCTGTAGTTGCATTTTTGCTCGGAGGGGTGCTGCTTACTGCGGCGGCTCAGTCAGCAGAGTCTCCCTACGCTTATCAGGACGGGCTACCGAGGAGCACGCCAGAAGCGGAGGGCGTTCCTTCCAAGACGATTGCCCGCTTTTTTGAGCAGGTGGAGGAGAAGGGTTATGATGTCCATGGGCTGATGATTCTCCGCCACGGAAAGGTGATTGCAGAGCATTGGTGGGCACCCTACGCGCCGGAATATCAGCACGCCATGTATTCGGCAACCAAAACCTTCACGGGCTTGGCCGTAGGGTTTGCGGTGCAGGAAAAGCTGCTGTCGCCGGACGATAAGGTGATTTCATTTTTTCCGGATCTGCTGCCGGAAACGATTTCTCCCGAGCTTGAAAAGCTGACGGTTAAGCATCTGCTGACGATGTCGGTTTGCCACGCCTCCACTCGCTACGCCGGTTCCGGGAAGAGTCAGATTCGCTCTTTTCTTGCTGCTCCGTTTGCGCAGGAGCCGGGAACCTCGTTTGCGTATAACATTACGGCCTCGCATACGCTGTCGCACATCATTGCGCGGGTGACCGGCGTTTCCATTCATGAATACCTGAAACCGCGCCTGCTCGACCCGCTGGGGATAGACGATGTGGTTTGGGAGATGGATAACGACGGCATCAATATGGGCAACGGTGGTTCGCATATGAAAACCGCAGATCTGGCGAAGCTCGGTCTGTTTCTTCAAAATCGTGGCGCATGGAACGGCGAGCAGCTGCTGAATCCGGAGTGGATTACTGATGCAACGCGCCCGCACATTTTTCAGCATCCGGATTGGACTCCAGAGCAGATCGCTGCTGCTAAAGACGACGGCGCGCAGGGATACGGCTATCAGATCTGGATGGGGCGCCACGGTTCGTATCGCGCCATCGGCGGCCAGAATCAGTTGGCGATGGTGATTCCAGAATATGATCTGGTGGTCGCCTGCCACAGCAGTATCGGCGACGAGGCGGGATTCAACAGCCTGATTTATGACATGCTGCCGTCGATGCGTTCGGAAGCGCTTGAGCCCGATCCATCGTTTGATCTGAATGCAGCGATCGCGGGCTATAAAATTAAACACCCGTTTGGTGCCTCCACTGTTTCTAAGGTAACCATGGAAACGCGGCGCTATGAAATGGCGGAGAATGATCTGGGGGTCGAGTCGGTTCTCTTTCGCTTTGACGGGGCAGGGGATTGTACGCTCACGCTGGTCTGTAAGGGCGCGGTTCACAATATTCCTTTCGGATTGGATCATTGGAAGATCGGGATGACGGACCGCACGCTGTTGTTTGCGCGTTCGGCTTATCCAAACCCGATGGGCGTTACTCCCGTGCGTACGGCGGGAATCTGCACTTGGACGGCAGACGATAAACTCTCGGCGTATTATCTCTCTATGTTTAATCCCGGCTCCAGTGAGACCTTTGCGTTTTCGTTTGAGGGCGAGGAGTTGAAGATGGAGATCGTTCCGCCGACCGGAACCCGTTTGGGGCCTCCGGGAATGGCGCCGGCGAAAACAGAGCCGATCATTTTGAATGGGACAAAAATAAAGGACTGAGTATGAAAAAAGTATTATCAATGAGTTTGGCACTGCTCGTATCTGGAGCTGCCTTCGGTGAGGTTTCTAAAAAGGATCTCGGAAAGCACAACGAGAAGGATGTGCTGCTCTATACGTTGAAAAACAAGGATGGCAATAGCCTGCAGGTGACCAGCTACGGTGCGCGTATTGTCCGTATTGAGGTTCCGGACAAGGACGGAAAGCTGGACAACGTGACCACCGGCGGCGATTCGCTACAGACCATTGTCCGCGGCGATGCCTACGGCGGAGCAACCATCGGCCGCTTTGCCAATCGAATTGCCAACGGAAAGTTTACGCTCGATGGAAAAGAATATGAGCTGGCAGTAAATAACCGCCCGAATACGCTGCACGGCGGCCGTAACGGCTGGCACGCAAAGGTTTGGGATTCAGAAATCGTTGAAGACAGCAACGCTGTTAAATTTACCGATACCAGCGTCGACATGGAAGAAGGCTTCCCCGGAACCGTCAACGTTTCGGTCACTTACACGAGGACCGATAAAAACGAGATC
>CAYOBH010000069.1:0-12335 GCA_964402125.1 uncultured Verrucomicrobiota bacterium | reverse complement strand
CCTTTCGAACACAAGCACCTCAAGCTTGCGTGTCTACCAATTTCACCACCCGAGCGGTTTGTGAAAAGAAGTGTGGAAGATACCCATGCCCACATGGGCGCGCAAGTGGGAAATTGAAAAAGTTTCACCATCGCAAATCTTCCGTTTCCCGCTTCCGCTACAGCGATGATGAATTGACTCGCTCGCTACGATATTTCAAACCACTAAATACACCCACTACACGAAAGCAGAACTGGATCTGCTTCTTGTACATCAAACGCTGATGGATACGAATGTTAGGAGAAGAAAAGGTGGGGGAGATTTTGAAAGAATAATTAGGATAGAATGATGACCCGAGGGTGCAAAGGGGAGATTCACCACGAAGTCACGAAGGGCACGAAGGACGGGGACGGGAGAGATTTCGACAGAATGATTTAGGGGCAGAATGATGACCCGAAGGTGCATAGGGAGTGGAACCGCAGATGAACGCAGATGGACGCGAATGTTAGGAGGGGAAAAGGTGAGGGAGATTTTGACAGAATGATTAGTTCCTTACACCTCAACTTCTATCCATTTTTCGTTTCAAAAACGGCCATGCTTAATACTCTGCGGACAAGGATGTTATTGACCACAAAGACGCTAAGAAAAAAAGCTAAATTCTTCTCTTCGCGTCTTCGCGTCTTTGCGGTCATTATCTGCTGAGGAACCGCGTTAGGAAAGAATGATTAAGGACGGAAGACAGAGGACAGAACGCAGAGGTCAGAGGACGGAGGACAGAGGTCGGAGACAAGGCTGGCAGGATGCCCGCGATACGACAAGGCAGGCTGGGGAAGCCTGCGGTACGACAGGGCAGGCGGGATGCCCGCCCCACATTGCGGATTGAAGGCACATTGCGACCGTACAATTAGATCATATTTATTGCGGATTTTCTGAGGAGTTCGCCTATAGTAGCGCGTTTTGAGGAGATACCATGGGAACACCACGTCTAATTAGAGTCAATGAACTGCTGAAACGCGAAATTGCAGAAGATCTGTATCGCAACTTTTCCATGTCGGATTTTGACGCGGCGGCGCTGACCGTCACCCGCGTCGAGTGCGCCCCCGACTTGCGCGATGCCAATGTCTTTGTCTCCATCTTTGGCCACGAAGAGGAGCGCAACCGCATGATCAGCCATCTGAACCGCCATCGGCAGGAAATTGTCCGCCTCATGATTAAACGGGTTAAGCTGAGATATACCCCCCGCCTCCACTTTATCCTCGATGAATCGATCGAAAGCGGTGACCACATTCTCTCGCTCCTCGCCGAAATGGAACGCGAAAATCCTGAAGTTTTTAAGGACAAAAAAACCGATGAGACAGCGTAAAAGCCGAGGTCCCGATCCGTACGACGGCCTCCTGCTGGTCGATAAACCAACCGACTGGACCTCCAACGATGTGGTCGTCAAGGTCCGCAACTTTTTTAAATTCAGCAAAGTCGGCCACGGCGGGACGCTTGATCCGCTGGCCACGGGTCTGCTGGTGCTGCTGATCGGGAAAGGCACTAAACTTTCCGACCGCATTATGGGCGGAGACAAAACCTACGAAGGCATCCTGCACCTCGGGGTGACCACCAACACGCAGGATGCCGACGGCGAGGTATTGGAAGAAAAGGATAGTTCGCACATCACCCTCGAACAGATTGAAGCGGTTATCCGCGAAAACTATCTCGGCGACATCGAACAGATTCCGCCCATGGTTTCCGCCATCAAAAAAGACGGCGTTCCGCTTTATAAAATGGCGCGCAAAGGCCAGGAAATTGAGCGGGAGCCGCGCAGAATTCACGTCTCCTCTTTTGAGGTGTTGAAGTTTGATCATCCGCTGGTCATCTTTCGTGTCACGAGCACGAAAGGCACCTATGTCCGTACGCTGGCGCACGACATTGGAAACGACTTGGGCGTTGGCGGCTCGCTTGATGCGCTCCGCCGTACAGCCTCGGGCCCATTATCCATTGATCAGGCGCACTCGCTGGAGAGCATTTTGGCCTGCGACCGCGAAACGATCAGCGAAAAGATTATTCACCTGTCCGATTTGATTCAGCCGCAGACGGGCCCCTAACCGATCGGTCACTAATTACGCATTTACGGATTACGAGTTACGCATCACCCATGAAAATCATTCACTCACTCGAAACATTTAACAGCACGGCGCCGGTCTTTCTTGCGGCCGGATGCTTCGACGGACTGCACATTGGTCATACAGCGGTCATTCAGGTGGCAATCGACCGTGCGAAAGCGTCCGGAGGGGAAGCTTGGGTTTTCACCTTTGAGCCCCACCCCGCAAAAGTACTCATTCCCGAAAAAGCGCCGCCGCTTATTTTCACGACTGAACAGCAGGTACAGCAGCTGCAGAAAATGGGCGTGGAAGGCTGTATTCTTCATCCCTTCACCATCGATTTCATGAAGCAAGAACCTGTCGATTTCTTTGACACCCTGTGCCGTTGCATTCCTCATCTGGCGGGCATCTCTGTGGGTGAAGACTGGTCCTTCGGACGCAACCGCTCCGGCAATGCGGAGCTGCTCACCGAGCTGTGCGGGCAACTCAACCTCTTTTTTTCCGCGCACCCGGCGGTCTGTTGGAACAGAGAACGCGTTTCAAGTACGCGCATTCGCGAAGCCATTAAGAATGGTCGAATAAGCGACGCCGCAGCCATGCTGGGCCGCCCGGTCAGCACCATCGGCACGGTCGTTCACGGGAAAAAGATCGGGCGAAAACTGGGCTATCCAACGGCCAATATTGACCCCGACAACGACATGCTTCCGCCACGCGGTATTTATGCGGCCAAGCTTCTCGTCGGAACTCACGAGCATCGCGCCGCCGCCTATATCGGCCACCGAAAAACCTTTCACCAGAATGAGCCGCAGGTGCTCGAAGTCTACCTGTTTGATGAACACCATATTGATCTCTACGGAAAAAGGGTCGAAGTCCGCTACATGGAATATATCCGCAGCGATGAAATCTTCGAGGACGCAGAACAGCTAAAAGCTCAAATCGAAAGCGACCTTCAGGCTATTCGAACTATCCTTGCATAAAAAAGAGGTCGGCGAATCAAGCCGACCTCATCTTCTCTTAACTTCGGGGTCTAGAATCGATACCCACCTGCCCGGATGGAGCCGATTTAGAGCTCTTCAATCTTCGCCTTGTCCAGCAGACCCGAAACATACTCTCCCAAAACGCGGTTTTTCCTTTTCGCAACCAATTCGTCAAGCTCCTCTTCCGTCATCTCTTCGAAGCTTTTTTCTGCCGGCGTGCGGCTGCTCACCTTGATGATATGGTAGCCGAATGAGGTTTCAACGATTTCGCCAACTTCATCGATTTTTTGAGAAAAAATGGCGGCATCAAACTCGGGCACCATGTCGTCCTTCGAAATATCCTTATATTCTCCACCTTCCTCTTTCGAACCTGGGTCTTCGGAATACTGCTTCGCTGCATCCGCAAACGTAATCTTCTCGGCAATAATATCGTCACGAATTTTTTTAATCTCCGCCTTTTTCTCGGCCTTCTCTTCATCCGAAGCGTCCTCTTCGAATCCAATCAGAATATGACTCGCGGTTACGGTACCCGGTTTCACCAACATTTCATAGGCCTTCTGAGGAGTAACATCTTCCGTCTTCTTATCAAACAGCTTTAAAATGGCCATCTGAAGTTTGATCTCCTTTTTGGCATCATCCATGGTCATACCCTGCTTCTCAAGAATACTTTCCAGCGTTTCCCCTTCAGGAAGATCCGCTTTCGCAGCCTCGAGTTCCTTGTCCACCTCGGAAGATTCAACCTTGATGCCTTCATCTTCTACGGCCTTCGTCAACAGGATTTTCTGAATCATCTCATTAATAATCTTATTTCTCTCCTGATTGACATAGGCACTCGCCTGCTCTTCCGAAACCATTCCGCTGGTTACGAGCTGCTGGAGCTGAACAAGCAGTGGGGTAATTTCCTGCATGACTTCGGTTTTAGTAATTTCCTTTCCGTTCACACGAAGGAAAACATCGCTTTCGGCCTTCGTTGCAGAAAACAGATCGATTTCAGCAGCACTTTCTGCCGGCTTTCCCACTTCCTTCTTCGGAACCGAATTGGTTTCCTGAGCCAGCCCGAAACCACTCAGTGCAAAAACAGACGACAGAACAATTGTCTTGGTAATACGCATATAACCCTCTCTCATTATTTTAGTCAACCCACCCACCTTAACTCTTAGACGGAATTAGATCAACCCACTCAAAATCAAAATCTTCCAGAAGCGACTCTATGTACTCATCCAGAATCATCTGTTTATTCCGCTCAACAACAGCAGCCAGCTCGTCATCACTCATTTCGTCAAATAACGTTGGCGCATGGCGCTTGTTCACAGCCATAATATGATACCCATTTGAGGTTTCAATAATCTCGCCAACTTCTCCGATTTTTTGAGAAAATAAGGCCGCATCGAGCTCCGGAGGCATCTGCCCTCTGAGTACTTTCTCATATTCGCCGCCGTTATCTTTGGATTCCAGATCTTCGGAATACATCTTGGCCGCATCGGCAAAAGTAATCTTTTCTTCGATAATATCCGCACGGATACGTTCAAGCTCCGCTTTTTTCTCTGCCTTAGCCTCTTCATCAAGCGAAATCGTCTGAAGGAAAATATGACTGACCGTCACCGAACCCGGACGGACAAGCTCATCATAGGCACTCTGCGGTGTTACGTCAGCTATTTTACTTTCAAGAAGATGCACAATCGCCAGCTTCGACTCAACCTCCTTGCGCGCGTCGTCCATTGTCAACCCCTGAGCCGCAAGAATTTCTTCAAGCGTCTGTCCTTCACGAAGCTGTGCAATTTGATCATCAATGAACTTATCCACCTCAGCAACATCGACCGTCACGCCTGCTTCCTCTGCTTCCGCTGTAAGCAACGTCTGTAGAATCAAATCGTTGATAATCTTGTTTTTCGCCTGAGTTTCCAACGATTGAAGCTGTTCCAGCGTAGCCTTCCCTGACTCCTGAAGCTGCCGCAACTGCAAAGCATACGGGATAAGGAGCCGATCCGCATCAGCGCTCATAACATCCCGCCCATTAACCTTAAAGATTACTTTGTTTTCAGGAATCCTTTTTTCAAAAAGATTTTTTCCCGCTTGTTGAAGATCGATACTGTCCTCTTCAGGAACGGTTGCCGTATCCCGTTTACATCCGGCCACCGCGAACGCCGCTGCAGCGGACAGAATCAGCATGATCCGCTTGTTCTCAAATTTATCGAACATCGTTCTTGATCCTTTCTAACTGGTTCATCTAATACACCGCACCTGCTCTCAAAATGCGTACAAAGGCGGGCATGTTGTTCCAGAGCAGTCGAAATGTCAACGCAATCAGAGACGGGATTAGAGAAAGGATGTTCAATGAATGAGCTGAAAATTTTGGACCGCTTCGTCTGCTCAGCCTGCGGCACCTGCTGTCGATGGACCGGTTCGGTACTACTTGAAGAACACGATCTCTCCCGGATGGCCCAACATCTGAATATGTCTGAAGCCCAATTTATCGCACGACACACCCAATTGGCCCCCTCTCGTCGGCAACTCGCTCTAATGGACCAAGAAGACGGAAGCTGTGAATTTCTCAGAGGAAATCGATGCTCCATTTACGACGCTCGCCCGGAGCAGTGCCGCACGTTCCCCTTTGCATGGAGCGTCGCAGAGGGGTGTCCCGAACTGGACCGCTTGCGTGCCGAAGAGAAAAACATTGATCGCACCTGATGAAAACCGTAGCTTCCCACTTTATTTCAATACGAACGAGGAGAGTACTATGACAACGGTCATGAATGTGAATGATATTCTGAACATTTTACCCCACCGCTATCCGTTTATGCTGGTAGACCGCATCATCGAAATGGATGTGGAAGAACAACGGATTGTCGGTTACAAAAACCTGACCTTTAACGAACCCTTCTTCCAAGGCCATTTTCCCAACGAGCCGATCATGCCCGGCGTCATGCAGCTCGAAGCGATGGCACAAGTGGCCGGCATCCTGCTCAACAAAGTCGGAGGCAAGGAAGGCCAGATCGCTTATTTTATGTCGATAGATAACGCCAAGTTCCGGCGCAAAGTGGTTCCGGGCGATACGCTCCGCATGGTAATTCAGGTCACCCGTATGCGTTCGCGCATGGCAACCGTGACTGGAAAAGCCTACGTGGGCGACGAACTGGCCAGCGAGGCCGAACTGATGTTTGGTTACGGAGCGGCATAGTTATGGCCAATATACACCCAACAGCCATTGTGGCCGACGGGGCGCAGATTGCTGACGACGTCGTCATCGGCCCCTACTGCACGGTCAGCGCCCAAGCCGTTATCGGCAGCGGAACCGAGCTCATTTCACACGTTGTTATTGAGGGGAAAACCTCGCTGGGGAAAAACAACCGCGTCTCCCCGTTTGCGGTTCTCGGCGGAAAAACGCAGGACCTCAAATTCAAAGGAGGAACGCCCGGTGTAAAGATCGGCGACAACAACACGATTCGTGAATATGTCACCATCAACGCAGCCACGAACGACGGCGACTTCACCATCGTAGGAAATAACTGCCACATTCTGGCCTATTCGCACATTGCTCACTGTTGCCGCATCGGCAACGGCGTGATCATCGTCAATGCGTGCCAAATTGCCGGCCATGTGGTCATCGAAGACAAAGCAACCATTGAAGGCTCGGTAGGGATCGTCCAGTTCTTGCGCGTCGGCTCCATGGCCTACATTGGAGCCATGTCCAAAATCACAAAGGATGTTCCGCCCTACATGATTGCGCACGGCGATCCGATTCAGGTCCGCAGCTATAACCGGATCGGCATGGAACGCAACGGCCTTTCGGACGAGAGCCGCAAGGCCATCAAAGAGGCCTACCGCATTCTCTACCGACAAGAAGATCTAAACACCACCGAGGCGCTCAACAAAATTGAAACCGAGCTGGAGCAAACCGCCGAAATACAACATTTACTCGAGTTCTGCCGAGCCTCCGAAAAAGGAATCGCCCGCTGAATCGACAAGGCCCGGAACCCCGGGCCTTTTTTGTAACTTGATTGGAAAAAGGGATTGCCTTCGCCCCTCGAATACTTAATATTTCGCGGCTTTCCGGAACACGGAAACGGGGTGTAGCGCAGTCTGGTAGCGCGGTTGCTTTGGGAGCAATAGGTCGGGGGTTCGAATCCCTCCACCCCGACCAGTCTTTCTTAAAGCGAACTTCTTCGGAGGTTCGCTTTTTTACTTAACCACCCGTTTCCGCCAGCCCAATCCATTGGCACCAATTTGCTCGAAAATTAACCATTTATGCTTGAAACAGAGCAAAGAATAGTCCATTAAATGGTCAAAAGTGAGGTGTGTTTATGATCCATCGAGCGGCAGAGCACTATCTAAAGGATTGGTTTGATAAGACGCGCAGGAAGCCGCTGGTGTTGCGGGGAGCCCGCCAAGTGGGAAAATCGACGCTTGTTCGACAATTTGCTAAAGATCAGAAATTGGTTTTGAATGAAATCAATCTGGAAAGACATCTTCCTCTGAATGATGTGTTTAAAACTCTGGATATGAAGCAGATTATGAAGGAGCTTGAAGGGTTGCTTGGGCGGAACATTCTGAAAAGCGACAGCCTCCTTTTTCTCGATGAAGTGCAAGCGACCCCTCATGCTCTGGCTGCACTTCGCTATTTCTATGAGGAGTTGCCCGAACTTCCGGTTATCGCAGCCGGTTCTTTGCTGGAATTTGCATTGGCCGATCATTCCTTTTCCATGCCGGTTGGCCGGGTGGAATACCTTCACATCAGTCCGATAAGTTTCAGTGAGTTTCTTGAATGTTTTGATCCTGATCTTGAGGTGTGGAGGGATGCAGCGGGACGTTTTGAAGAAATTCCGAAAACGGCTCATCAACGTTTATTAAGCCGATTAAGGGAGTACCTTTTCATCGGAGGAATGCCGGAA
Source organism: uncultured Verrucomicrobiota bacterium (assembly GCA_964402125.1). Lineage (GTDB taxonomy): Bacteria > Verrucomicrobiota > Kiritimatiellia > Kiritimatiellales > Pontiellaceae > Pontiella. Next base: position 4,400 of record CAYOBH010000069.1, on the reverse strand, counting down.
GCCATCATGGAGTATATTGAGACGGGATCATTATTCGATGTACAGGAGGTCCACCGATCGATTGTCGAAACGTATCAGGACGATTTCACAAAGTATGCCAGTCGGGGCGAGCTGGTGCGGCTCCAGCGTATCTTTGGACAGATCCCGCGCAATATCGGAAAAAAAATCAAATATGTTAACCTCTCACGGGAAGAGCGGTCGCGTGAAATCAAATCTGCGGTAGAACTACTGAGCCGTGCGCAGGTCTGCCAAAAAGTTACAGCCACCCATTGTTCGGGAGTGCCGCTTTCCGCCGAGGCTTCGGAGGATGTCTACAAGCTGATTTTTATGGATGTGGGAATTGTCAACTATCTGTGCGGAGGACGGTGGAAGGACATCTCGGATGCAACCGCCCAAACCTTAATTAACGAGGGACCGTTGGCGGAACAGTTCGTGGGACAGCATCTAGCCTATCTGGATCGCAGCAAGCCGCAACTCCATTATTGGTTAAGGGAGGGACGGGCCAACAACGCAGAGGTTGACTATGTCATTACGAAGGGGACGAAGATACTTCCCATAGAAGTAAAGTCCGGTTCCAGCGGCACGCTGAAGTCGCTTCAGCAGTTCGCTTTAGAAAAGGGGTGCGAGCAGGCGATCCGCTTTGATCTGAATCCGTCGTCGCGAATGATGGTGGATGCAAAAACCCGCTCCGGGAACACCGTGGAAGAGGTTAGTTTCGAACTCCTTTCGCTTCCACTTTATGCCGTGGAATCCTTGGCGCAGTGGTAAAGGGCTTTATCTGGAAGAAACCGCCAGCGCGGTTAATTGTCTGATCGAAAACAATACGGCGACCGACGGCGGGGGCTTGTTCTTTGATCATGGTGGATATGCTCAGGATATTGATTCACTCACGAATGAGGTCGATAGTATCGGTGGCGCGGGTGCATTCCTGTGGGCAGGCGGAACCTTGCGAAACGGAGTTATTGAGGAGAATATATCCACGGGTCAATATGCTCGCGGCGGATCCGGTATCCTGTTTTATGACGCAGGGGGTGTGGTGGATTATTCTGTTATAGCAGATAATATTTCATCCACGAACAACGGCGGTATTAACTTCCGCTACTCTGGAGATACTGCTCCCAGTAAATTAGGAACCGTCAACAACTCCATCATTTGGGGCAATTTACCCAGCCAAACTACGGTCTGGAACGGGACGGGAAATCAGTTTGTTGATCCCGATACAGTAAGCGGTGCGCCCACCGGTGCAAATGTTGATGATTATCCATACGATAATGCGCTGACTCGAACGACAAGCTACTACTATGACCTTAACGGAAATTTGGTCAAACGGGTTTATCCCAGCCGTGTGGTGGAAACGCGTACGTTTGATGCGCTCAACCGGCTGCTTACCATGAAGACGGAAACGCTCGGCAAGAGCTGGTTTAAAACCGAATACGAGTATGATAGGGTAGGCAGCATGCTCAAAAGATCACACACTCGTTCTGACAGCCTTTCGGGTAAAGCCTTCGCAGCGACCACCTATTGGACTTACGACAGTCGTTATCGTCTGCTCTCAGAACGTATTTATGTAACTGGGGAACCCTCTCATTTTACGTACTATACTTGGGATAATGCCGATAACCGGCTGACCAAAAGGGTCTTTCGGGCTATTCAGACGGAAAATATTACCTACACCAATAATGCGCTCAATCAGATCACCGGGTGGTACGATTCATTAGCAAATTCAGGGGCAGGGAAAACTGTGAGTTATGTCTATGACAATAATGGAAACCGAACCAGCAAGACCGTTACTGTAGGGGGTTCAAGTACATCAACAACCTACGTTTACGATTATGATAACCGCCTCACGTCCACCTCGGGGGATGATGAAAGTGCATTTAAGTATGACTACCGCTCCCGTCGCTATTACCGATCCACGCCCACCGAAACAAACCTCTGCGTCTTTGACGGCGGACTCTGCGTTCAGGAATATGATGCTTCCGTCAATCTCACGCCTCACGTTTCACGCCTCACGACCGAGTACCTCCGCGGTCCGGATCTTGGCGGCGGCGTAGGAGGAATGGTTTATTCAATCGACCATCGGCAATCAGAAATCGGCAATCCTATTTACTCGCATTCCAACCATCGTGGTGATGTAATCGCTCGTACTGATGGAACTGGTTCTTTGACATGGTTTGCGATCTATGAGGCATACGGCACCCGTCCCTTTGAGTGGGGAACCAACCTCGACCGCCAGAAAGCAAACACAAAAGATGAAGAAGACGAACTCGGCCTCCTCAACGAAGGTATGCGCTATCGCGATCTCGAAACCGGCACCTTCCTGACCCGAGACCCCATCCGATACGCCGACGGCCCGAACATGTACTGCTATGTGCACTGTAACCCGATCACGAGCTTTGATGCGTGGGGTTTGCAGAAGGAAGATATAATTACAACACCAGAGGAAGTTGCTGCAATTACCAAAACGTGGGAGGAGGAGAAGAAACGATTTGAGGCTTATCATCAAAAAGATGCTATAATGGAGAAGTTAAGAAATAAGGGAACATTGTCTGGTCCAGAGCAAGAGCTTCTTTATGACGTGCTTATAAAAGGGCCCCTTACTACAGAGGAATCTCTTTCGGTGTCTGCTTACAATTTAAGGACAATAATAGAAACAAAGGGGCCAGGGTTTGGGCCTGGATGGGATCCTGGTGCTTGTCCTGGCCCTGGGTGGGAGTGGAAAGGCAAAGATCCTGCTGGAGGAAAAAGAGGGAATTATACCAATCCTGAGACTGGCGAGAGCTTGCACCCTGACCTTGATCACGAGCCACCGATCGGGCCGCATTGGGATTATTGGCCAACCAAAGGCGGAGGAAAAATAAGAGTGGATCCGGATACGGGAGAACCCTTGGTCGAGGAATCCACGTCTCTGTCGAATGGTCCCATCTCAGACTATTCTGGGACTGTAAAAAAAGGAGTTCTTGTTGTTGGGGGAGCGGTTCTTGTTAAAAAGGGCGTTGGCGCGATATTGACAGCTATTCCTGAACCAGTTACATCTGCTATAGGTGTTGGATTGCTTGCTACTCCATAGACTTAGTTTTGCTTAGAGAAGGGAGGTTATTAATGGATTATTCAAGTAGGGCGCTGAGTGAAATAGAAAAAACAAAGGAAGAGTGGAGAGATCTTGGGTTTTATTATGACGTTGATTTTGATGCTTGTAGCTGGGAGGTTAGGGCAAGTAAAAATGGTATTATTAGGTTTGCAGATATTATAGAGAGTTATGCTTTGGATCCTAAAAATAAAACTCTAGGAGAACATGTTCATTTATTGCCATATCGTTATTTATCTATTTCTACTTGGCCGGAAAGATTGTTAACAAAAGATGGGGTGGCAGGATTGCCTGATGATCTAATATATTTCGCAGGGTTATTAAGGTCAGGAATAGAAATGTGTCAGGTAGGAGGATCATTCGAAATAGGATGCGAGTATGCTTTGAACTTAGATTATAAATTCATATTCTATCGAGAAAATGATAACTATGATCCATCTTCATCTGATTCGTTCAAATGGGCGGAGGATTGGGCATAAACGGGACCCGAATGGAACGTTGCAAAAGGGTTGCTGTATACGGAAACAAGTCGGAGGACCAAATCAGTACAGAAGGTAACCAATAACGCGGAGTTTGAGGAGAAAATTCCGGTGCTGTATACGGAAACAAGTCGGGGGACCAAATCAGTACAGAAGATAACCAATAACGCGGAGTTTGAAGAGTAAATTCTAGACTGAGCTGCGATTTTCAACAGCGAATGAAACGATGATTGAGCGGGGAAATGAGCTCCAAAATCTCCCGTCAGAAAACAAGCAAGCAGCTTGCTGTTTAAACCCTCGATCTTCAATAAAATGTCCTTTTAGCCCCCCTAATAGAGTCGGGGGGGCGGGTTGCCTTGCGTAAGCAGGGTCAGCCCGTGCATTGCGTCAAAACGAATTGATTCACAGGTCTGAAATGATCAGGATCATTTCTGTTGAGAGATGCCAAAGGCCTGAATTTTGATAGCAGTGGTGAATTTGCGGTATCTTTCGGGAAAAAGGGAGAGTCAAAGGGGGTTGTAAGCATTGCTTAGGAGAACAAAGGTAAATGAGGTTGTAAAATGACATGGTGGAAAAAGGGGTTGTTGTGGTCGGTGGTGTGCGTTGGCCTGATCATAGCGGTTGGAATTACTTTTGATGATGCGCTGCCCAATGATGCGGTCAGCACGATCTGTGGTTCGCTGAGCGGTGTGGTGTTGGTTGTCGTCTGGGTGGTGGCGTTTATGCGGCGGTCGGGCCCAGCATCGGAAACGGATACAAGGGACTATGGTCCGGAACAGACCATTTTGAGCGCACGTGCCTGCAACTATTTAAAGAATCCCTTCTGCCTTGCA
>CAYOBH010000068.1:0-12464 GCA_964402125.1 uncultured Verrucomicrobiota bacterium | reverse complement strand
AGCCCCCATGCGCATTTACCCTGCCAAAGGCTCATTTACTTTGTCCATTGACCCATAGCGGAGGCGCTACCAGTACAAGCCTGCGCTACGCGCCGGCTCATCCCGCACAGGCGTCAGGCAGCGCAAAGAGAAAATCCACCATAAACAGCAGATAGGGATCGGGGCCCTTCGTTACCACCTCATCGCACACCCGCAGAATGCGGTGCGACGAGAGGAACGCATTCAGTTCCGCCACCGCTTCGTCGCAGGGTACCGGATAGGTAAAAATGCGGTATTTCATGTTCTTGCTCTGTTGTAATGTTGGCTCTGTGAGCCAATTTGCGGCATTTCGGCTCACAGAGCCGACACCTAAACTCCAGATTTCGGCTCACAGAGCCGACACTACAACACCTTTTTCCGCTCCAGCGCGGAGCCTGTCCGCCTCTCGCTTCCGCCGCCGCTCTCCGAGCTATGGCGGACAAGCCGGCGGGGTTCGTCCCTCACCCACGGCTTGCCAGACTCCGGCCTACGCTCCCTCTGTTCAGTTTCCTGTTAGGAAGGGACTCTTACTTGGCGGGCAGAACGGAGCGGAACCCGACGTCGCAGTCCGAGTAGACCGGACTGAGCCCGATCACGAAGCCGCAGCGCGCGCCGCTGGCGTCGTTGACACAACAGCCGCCGCGTACCACACGGTCCGAGCCCGCATAGCAACATTCCCACACATTCCCCGTCATGTCGTACAGCCCATACCCGTTCGCCGCAAAATCACCCGCCGGGCTCGTGTAGGGATCGCCACCCGTCGCGTAAGACGAGTGGTAGCCGCGCGTCGAACTGGTGTCGTAGCTGTACGAACTGGAGCTGTAATAGTTCGCTTGGCTATGCGTGATTGTATCGCCCCACGGGAACCGTTTGCCTTGGAGTCCGCCGCGTGCGGCATATTCCCACTCGTCGCTCGTCGGCAGGCGATAGCCGTCGGCTTCAAAATTGCAGACCGGTTCGCTTTGCCCGGTCTTGTAGGGGCTCCCACTCACCGTATAGCACGGCGTAAGCCCCTCCATCTCGCTGCGGGCGTTGCACCACTTCACGCAGTCATACCAGTTGACACTCTGCACCGGATGATTAGAGGCCTTGCCCGAGCCAGCATGGTCAAAACTGTATCCGTTCGTTACCGCCCAGTTGTAGACCACGTCCCACTGCGCCTTCGTCACCTCCGTCGCATCCATGTAGAAGGCATTGGTCACTGTTAGCGAATACGCTCCAAAGTCAGGATCGGTACCACTGTTGGTTCCTGCGGGAATCAATACCATGCCCTCCGGAGCCGCGTTTGTGCTGGACGGCGTTCCGCTCACCCGGAAAAACATCGGAATGGCCACGCTTCCAACGCCGTTGCTGTCCGCCGTCAATCCCGCAAACGGAGCCGGATTATTCGTGAATGCGTCCGTCAAACACGAAGCCCATTCGACCGTGAAAGACGATCCCGGCTCCAGCCCTCCCGCCCGCAACACGCCGTTCGACTCCATCGAAACCACAATCTCCGCCGCCATCGCTCCCGCTGCACAACACAGCGCCAACAGTGCCATCATGCTCTTCTTCATGCTTCTCCCTTCGGATTATTCAAACCAGACCCTTGCATAATTTCAAAAAGAGAGTCCCCCCCCCCGCAACTTTCAAGCCAGAAAATTTTCAAAAAAATCACGCACAACAAAAACGTGATCCCTCCTTCGTCGGGAGGCACGTCGTACAGCGTGTAGGGCGAGGCTCTTTTTGTTCCGAAAAGGCCGCGCGGAAAGATTCAGGACGGCTTTGCTTTCATCAAGACATCCTCGCCGAGCTGCTCAAGCGAGGTAAATTTCAGGTTCGTAACATCCGCCATCAGGCCGCCGGTTTTCGCGAAATTCGGCAATCCGTCAGCGCCCATTAGTTTTGGGGCGACAAAGAAGGCAAACTCATCCACGAGGCCCTCTTCTACCAAACGTCCCGCCAGCGTTCCCCCGCCCTCGCACAGCACGTGCATCACATCATGATTTTCCGCCAGATCGCGCAACGTGGACTCAAGGTTTCCATTATAGAAAAGGGTGCGCTCCGAAGCTTCGTCCGTGAGCAGTTTACATGTACGCGGCACATTATCGCCCATCACTACGCGCCACGGCTTGCGCCCTTCATCCGGACGCGGCAACAGCGACGGATCGTCCGCCCGTACCGTTCCTGCACCCACCATAATAGCATCCGCACGACGTCGCATTTCCTGCACCCGCTCACGCGCTGCGGCACCAGTAATCCACTTTGAATCGCCGTTACGGTCCGCAATTTTACCATCGAGTGTCGACGCCAGCTTGAGCGTCACAAACGGCATTCCGGTGGTAATAAACTTTTCAAATGGTGCAATCAGCTCGCGGCCCTCAGCCTCGCAGACACCAGAAACCACCTCAACGCCCGCCTCGCGCAGCAGTTCCAGTCCTCGCCCCGCATGTTTTGGATTCGAGTCCTTAACCGAAACCACAACGCGTCCAACGCCTTTTTCCAAAATCAAATCCGTACACGGCGGCGTACGCCCCTGGGTTGAACACGGCTCCAGCGTCACATAGAGAGTTGCCGATTTCAGATTGGCTCCGATAGATTTCAGACAATCGCGCTCAGCATGATCCTCGCCCGCTTTTCGATGCCAACCCTCTGCTATGACTTCATCATCCCGAACCAATACCGCACCGACCGGCGGATTCGGGCGCGTCAGCCCCTCGCCCCGCCTCGCCAGCTCGATCGCCCGACGCATATATTTCTCATCAACGATCATATATGTTAAACCTCATCCCAAAGGCGCAAACCAGCTATCTGCCGAAAATGTTTATCGTACGTAACAAGTACCGCGCCAGTCTCCATCGCATGAGAGGCAATCCAGACATCGTTAAGGGGAATCGGAGTTCCATCCAGTTTAAGCTGATGCTTCACCGCTCCAAACACATCAGCCGTCTCTCTCCCCACAGACAACAATGCAACCTGCGGACGCGCCATAAACTGATCTAACCGCTGCTTATTTTCCAAAAAGAGGCTTCCGCCGCGAAACCCAGCAAACAGTTCTCCCAAGACAACGGCAGAAAGATAAACATGTTCGGCCTTCGCCAAGACATCAAGAACCCGCTCATCGCCCCTCAGCAAAGCCGCGTAGGCATTCGTATCCAAGAGAACTTTTTTCACTTCCAGTCCTCTGGATCAACCCGACCAAACTCGGACACTGAAACATCGAACTCTTTGGCCTCCTCTTCCGACCAAACACCGAAAAACGGCAGATAATCCTTACGATGATCAATTACCGACTTATCCAGTCCGACCGAAGCAGAAAGCAGTTTCTGCAATGTCTGGTTTAAACTTAACCCATTGGCTGCGGCCTCTTCGCGCAAACGACGGTCCAGCTCGGGGCCTATTCCATGCATGGTCATACTGCTCATACAACCTCCTATTCACAAAATGAACTATAATAAATCAAAAAATGAACTACAGCGTATTCGGCCTGTTTTCAAGCGATCAATTCACATCTGACTCCGGAATTGTTCCATCAGTTGAATAATTTCCGCACGAATGGCGAACATATCGTCCGAAAACCGACGTAAACGTTCGCCATTAATTAAACCTTGCTTCTTCACCTGCTCAAAACAATTCATCATTTTATCAAAATATGGCAGCGAACGTTTCAGGTAGGCCACCACAAATCCGCCGTCTACCATTCGATCATACGCCAACCCGCCCAGCGCTCCGGCCAGTTTCGTGCCGACACACTGCCCATTAAACAGCATTTCATGCAGCGCTTCGTTCTCCGCACCCTCTGCAAGCAATCCGTTGTCCTTACACTCGTGCCTCAACGTCATCACAATTTCGCTTGCACGATGCTGCAATGGATGAACCGGATAACCGCATTCGTCCAGAATCCAATCAACCCCCTCGGTCTGAGGATTGGGTTGCAGCTCATCCAAATCGTCATCAACAGAAGAAAAGGGTTCGAGTTCACCGTTCAGCTCTGCTTCATCATACGCACTCAGGTCATCCGCTAACGTATCCCAGCCCATTTCACGGGCCACAATCTGATCGCGATCGGGATGATCGATATACTTTTCAAGCAGTCGGCCATATTTTTCCGTGCGGGCATCCGCCTCTTTCATAAAGCGTTCCCACTCGAACTCATCCATCGGCCCTTCATCTTCGGGGGTCCAAAGGGACTCATCGTTCTGTTGCTCAACAGCTGCACCGAGCTGCTGCATAAAACCGAGCATGGACTCCGCATTTTTTTGAAGCTGCTCCGCTTCGCTCTGCTCATCGAGCGACCAGACCGTATCAACAATTTTGGTTTCATAGTCGTGACTCTCGATCACAACCCGTCCATTGCGGGTGCTGAACCATTCAAGATAGAGACTGTTGGCCCAGTGCTCCGCCGGCTTTTCGCCACGGCGGATCATCGATAGAGCCTGATCTATCGGAACATCAAATACCCGCACCTTGCGCGAAGCCGTATAATCGCCAATAGAACCAACCTGCTCAGGAAAGAGATCAACATGCTCATCCGCCGGTTGCGGATCGGGATTTTTAAAAACAAAGAGACTGCCCGCCACATCGCGGTATCCATTTCCTTCCAGCTTCAGTACAACCGGGTCTTCGCGTCCAAGCAGCCAGATTTTTCCGACAATCTGACCTTTAACGCGGTTGTCAATTTCGCCCCGCACTACACTGGATCGAAGTCGCCAAGCCATCGTGTTCTTCCTCTCTTCGTGGTTAACCTATTCCTCGGCAGCATCGCCGAACAGCGCATCAATAAATTCGTCGGCATCAAAAGGAACAAGATCATCCTCGCCCTCGCCCAAGCCCGCAAAGAGAATCGGTACATCGAGTTCATGCTTCACCGAAAAGAGAAATCCGGCCTTGGAAGAGCCGTCGAGTTTAGTCACTACGATTCCGGTGAGCGGGACCACTTCGTTAAACTGCTTGGCCTGAATGATGGCGTTTTGCCCAAGCGAAGCGTCCAGCACCATCCATACATCGTGTGGAGCGCTAGGCAGCCGCTTCTTCATGGCGCGGCACATTTTAGGAAGTTCGTCCATCAGCGGCGTTTTTGTGTGCATGCGCCCTGCGGTATCCACAAACACAAAATCACACCGTTTTTCCATCGCAGCATCGACGGCATTAAACGCCACCCCGGCCGCATCGTGCCCCATTACTCCACCGATAAAATCGCATTTAATCCGTTCGCTCCAGAGCTTAAGCTGTGAAGAGCCGGCCGCACGGAACGTGTCCGATCCGCAGAGCATCGGTTTGCAGCCCTGCCCGATCGCCTTTTTTGCCAGCTTGGCCGCCGTGGTGGTTTTTCCGGAGCCGTTCACCCCGAGGAGCATGATGACATGGGGCTCCGTATTCGCCCTCCACTCAAACGTTTTTGTTTCGCCCAGCGCCTCAGCCAACCGTTTACGCAAAACCTCTTCACGCGTACCGCGCCGAAAGGGCGAATCCAACTCATCGACCATTTCCAGCGCCAAACGGGCCGGAACATCGGAGCGCAGAAGCATTTCTTCAATCTCTTCCGGATCGAGAATCCGCCCGTCTTTTTTTCCGCGCGTAAAAACCTTTTGAAATACATTCCGCGTTTTCGTCAGCGCACCAAACCACCCCGCCATTATTCCTGCTCCTTCGGTTTATACGTTGTACGCGCAGGACGATCGATATCCTTACGAATGCGGTCCAGCACACCGTTCACAAAGCGGCCCGACTGAAAACTGCTGAAATCCTTGGCAAAGTGAACGGCCTCGTTGATCGAAACCACCGGCGGAACATCCTCGCGGTAAAGCATTTCAAAAAGCGCCACCCGCATCACCGTGCGGTCGACCGCGCCCATGCGATCGGAATCCCAGCGTTTGGCATACTGGGAGAGCCGCTCATCGAGCTCCTTTTTATGCTGCACCACGCCTTTGATAATCTCCTCGGCATAGTTCTTTTCCCGCTCGCTGGGCTCTTTTTCCTCCCAAAAATCCTTCAACGCGATATCGATCGGCTCCGGATTAAAATCGAGCTGAAACAAAAATTGCATAATCCACTCGCGCGTTTCGCGCCGTCCGTTGACCTTTTTTTTCATAATACCTCAATTACAGCTGCTTATAAACCCGAGCAGTTTCGATCGCTGCTTCCGCTGCATACCACCCTCGCGTATTTTCACCGCCGAGGCATCGTGCCTCCGCCTGCGCCCACGTGCGCACACCCACAATCTCATTGATCACCGGCACCCGATGCCGACACGCAATATCAAGCACACTTTGGCCCGTTGTGTCGATAATCATCTGGGCATGCTGTGTTTCACCTTCCACAACCACGCCCAGCACGATCAGCGCGTCATAGCGACCGCTCGCCGCCATCTTTTCGGCCACCACCGGTATTTCATATGCGCCCGGAACCCGCACCAGATCAATAGTTTCCGGCTTCGCGCCATATTTAACCAGACACTGATACGCGCTGGTCGCCAGCGCATTCGTCAGCGCATCATTAAAACGCGCAACCACCATACCAAAGCGCATTCCAGAAGCATCCAACGCCCCGACTACCTGACGCGCACCGATACCGCCGATCGGCTCAATCGCTGTTCCAATTCCTTTGCCCACGGTCAACCTCCGGTTGTAAAAAATTCGAATTTCGATATTCGGATTTAGAATTTTCCTTAAAGCAGATGCCCCATTCGATCGCGCTTGGTGGCCAGATAAAAACCATTGTACTCGCTGGGTTTGAAAACCAGCGGGATGCGCTTCTCTACCTCAATTCCATATTTATCCAGCCCCATAATTTTGGCCGGATTATTCGTGAGGAGGTTAATTTTCCGCATTCCAAGATCATCCAAAATCTGGGCCCCAATCCCGTAATCGCGCAGGTCTGCACCAAATCCGAGGTGTTCGTTGGCCTCAACCGTATCCATCCCCTGCTCCTGCAGTTCATACGCATGCAGCTTTTTCGCCAGTCCAATGCCGCGCCCTTCCTGACGCATATAAACAATCGCTCCATATTTATGTTCCTGCACCGCTTGCATCGCTGCATGCAGCTGAGCACCGCAGTCGCAGCGCATCGAGTGAAATACATCGCCAGTCAGACATTCGCTATGCACCCGTACCAGCGGCACCTTGCCGCTCGATGCATCGCCGCAGACCAGCGCCAGATGGTCCTTATTGTCCACTATCGAGCTGTAGAGCTTAAGACGAAAAGGACCGGCGTCGGTCGGCATGCTGATTTCGCGCTCCAGTTTAACCAACTTTTCGTGCGTGTAACGGTATTTGATCACCTCGGCGACCGACGTCATTTTCAACCCGTGTTTCTTCGCAAAAACAATCAACTCGGGCAGCCGAGCCATGGTGCCGTCGTCGTTGGTGATTTCGCAGATCACCCCGGCGGGCTTCAGGCTGGCAATCCGCATCAGATCAACCGTCGACTCGGTATGACCGGCGCGCTCCAATACTCCGCCCGGCATCGAAATCAGCGGAAACACATGCCCCGGACAGAGCAGGTCTTGCGGTTTTGTCTCCTCATCGACAATCGTCCGAATGGTTAAAGCGCGCTCCATGGCGCTGATCCCGGTGGTACAGCCCTCTGCATCAACCGAAACCGTAAACGCGGTCTTGAAAACATCCCCCTCATGCAAAACATTCATTCGGGCCAGTCCCAGATGCGCCGCCCGCTCGCGCGTAATCGGCATACAGACCAATCCGCGCGCATGTGTAATCATAAAATTAATATGTTGTGCTGAACACGTCTCCGCCGCACAAATCAGATCGCCCTCGTTTTCCCGATTTTCATCGTCCGTTACCAGCACGATCTCGCCAGCGCGTAATGCCTCGACCACATCCTCAATCGGATCGAATATTTTTTCGCTCATCATTCTGCCTTTCAAACACAAAACCCCGAAGGGACAAGCCTTCAGGGTTCATTCGGAACGATGCGCTTCCTGCGCATAGCATCTTCTTCCATCCAGACTATATACTGTCGGTCGCAGAATCGCACTGCGTCATGTCATTCCGTTTCGGAAACGACTCGCGGACTATTACCGCCGGTCGGGAATTTCACCCTGCCCTGAAGACGGTTGCAATATGCGACATCCCCTCCGCCCGCGCAAGTAGAAATTATGTCTCATCCGCAGAAGCAGCACCCTTGCTATACCTCCAAGCTTGACCCTTAACGCACAGGAACCTACTGTGATCGCTTAGGAAATTATTATGAAAGAATTTACGCAGAATGATCTCATCAACTTTCTTCCGCGCTTTGAAACCTTTGTCGGCATTGACTCCGACGGCTGCGTCTTTGACACGATGGAGATCAAGCAAAAGGATTTTTTTCACCCCCACATTATTCGACACTGGGGCCTAGAAGCGATCGAACCACAGGTACGCTCAGCGGCGGAGTTTACGTATCTCTATTCCACCTTTCGCGGGCTCAACCGCTTCCTCGGTCTCTGCAAAACGCTTGAACTGCTCCGCGACTGGCCTGAAGCCTGCGAACATGCAGAAATCCCCGATCCCACCGATCTGCGTCGTTTCTGCGACTCTGGCCAACCGCTCAGCAATGCCACCATCGCGGAGGAAGCACAGCGCACCGGGAGCAAACTGCTCGCTCAGGCGTACGATTGGAGCATAGCGCTCAACGACGACATCGACCGCAATATGCCCGCCCCGCCCTACTTCAAAGGCTCAGAGAAGGCCCTTCAGCGCATTCAGAAAAACTCCGACGTCATCGTTATTTCCCAAACGCAGGCCGTTACGCTGCTCAAGGATTGGTATCGCGACAATCTCGCCCAATATGTGTCTGTCATCGCGGGCCCCGAGCTGGGCAGCAAGGTGGATCATTTTTCGATGGCCGCCGTCAACCGCTACCCCGCCAATGCCATTCTTATGATCGGCGATGCCCCCGGCGACCTCGCCGCTGCACAAACCATAGGCTGCAACTTTTTCCCGATTAACCCCGGGCACGAAGTCGAGAGCTGGCAACGCTTCCTCGACGAAGCCTACGACCAGTTTCTCTCCGGCGGCTTTTCAGATGAATATCAGCATCAACTCAACCACGAATTCAAAGCCCTTCTCCCCCACACCCCGCCTTGGAAAAATTGATATAATAAGACCACGAAAACCACGAACCACACGAAACTGTTCCTCAGATGGCTCTTTCGTGTATTTTGTGTATTTCGTGGTTTGCTGAAGAACGAACCATGGAAACAGAAAAAATCAAAAACCTGCTGAACCGATTTAAAAACGGCGAAACCGATTTGGAGCAAACGCTCGATACGCTCAAACACCTGCCGTTTGAAGATATGGGATTTGCCAAAGTCGACCACCACCGCGCCCTGCGCACCGGCTACCCGGAGGTTGTCTTTTGTCAGGGAAAAACCTATGAGCAGGTGGAAAAAATCTACGATTCTCTGCGGAAACACAACGAAAACGTTCTGTTGACCCGCGCTGAACCCGAACTGTTTGATCACCTGCACAAGATGGATCCGCGCCTCGTCTATAACGAACTCGGACGAACTATTTCTCTTGAAACTCAACTCCGCGAAAAATGCGGAAGCGTACTCATTATCTCCGCAGGGACCGCCGATATTCCTGTGGCTGAAGAAGCCGCCGTCACCGCCTCGCTCTCCGGCGCAAAGGTGGACCGGCTTTACGACTGCGGCGTCGCCGGCATACACCGCCTCCTCGCCCAAAATGAAAAAATACAGTCTGCGCGCTGCATCGTTGCGGTCGCCGGCATGGAAGGAGCGCTTCCCTCCGTTGTCGGAGGGCTTGCGCCCTGCCCGGTCATTGCCGTACCCACGTCCGTCGGCTACGGCTCGCACTTGGGCGGAATCGCGCCGCTCTTGGCCATGCTCAACTCCTGCGCCCCCAACGTTACGGTCGTCAATATCGACAACGGATTCGGCGCAGGCTTTTGTGCCGCCATGATCAATAACACGCCCCGCGACCGATAAGAATACAGCGCGGTTTGGATGCCCGAAGCACAGCAAACGGAAGCGAGAATGCCCGATGGGGAATAGCCCCGTATTTGGAACAGCACATTTCTTGGAAACAAAGAAAAACCCCCGAAAAATCGCAATTTTCCGAGGGTTTTCAAGATGGTGGTGGGGGATGGATTCGAACCATCGAACTCGTAGAGGGCAGATTTACAGTCTGCTGCGTTTGACCGCTCCGCAACCCCACCGTTCCCGATAAAGGAGCGCCCACCGTACTCAAATTTTTCGGTTTGTCTACTATGAATTTCCGAAAAAAACCGATTAATTGGTCTGCGACATGAACACCTCTACACAACCGATTATATGCTGCGGGTTTACACCGTGCGTTCAACGCATTCTGGAGTTTGGCCTCATCAAAAAGGACGCGGTAAACCGCGCAAAAAGCGTCACATTAGCCATTGGAGGCAAGGGAGCAAACACGGCTCGAATGGTTCATCAGCTCGGTCAAGAGGTTCTTTTGCTGGGTTTTTCCGGCGGTCCGAACGGCGCATTGCTGGAAAAAATGCTGGAGGACGAAGGAGTAACATTCAGACATGTGCAGACACAGGGCGAAACGCGTATCTGCCAGACGCTGGTGGAAGCTGGGCATTCGGAAACAACGGAGCTGGTCGAAGAAATGCCGCCCCTGCACGCCGATGAATGGCTGCGCATGGTTAAGCTTATGGAAGAACTTGATCTGACAAACTCCATCGTTACGGTTTCAGGCAAACTGCCCGCAGGAATTCCAATCGATGCCTATGCACAAATTGCTCAACGCGTGGCTAAAGCGGGAGGAACGCTGATCTTAGATGCCCCGGGTGAGCCGATGCTCGCCGCACTGAAATACAATCCTTTCTTAGTGAAAATCAATGACACCGAACTGCTGCAGGCGGTGGGCGGAACGGACCTGCTCAAGGGCTGCCGCACGTTGATTGAAAGCGGAGCGCAGTCGGTATTGATCACACGCGGAAGCCAGTCCGCGCTCTATTTGGATACGGAACAGGCCATAGAGCTGATTCCGCCAAAAATCAAAGCCGTGAATCCGGTGGGTAGCGGCGATGCCGTAACGGCAGGAATCGCAGTCGCACTGGCGCAAGGAGAGTCACTCCAGAAAATGCTGATCCAAGGAATAGCCTGTGGCGCTGCGAATGCATTAAATCTTGTATCGGGAACGCTCCTTATGGAGGATGTCGACTTTCTGCGCAGGAAAGTCCGAATGTCGGATTTTTCAGGCGCACATTCAGAACCGTTTTAAAAGCAGGATTCAATAATATGACACTTGATGCGGAAATCTTTAATTTACCCGAAGAGGGTTTTCGGTGGTTTGGTCCGGGCGATCCCGTACCGCTTTCCTATATTCGTCAGGCAGGGGCTTCTGGCATATTTACCTCGCTCCATCAAATTCCCTACGGCGAGCTATGGCCGCGCGAGATGATTCGCGAACGCAAAGCCATGCTTGAGGCGGCGGGCCTACGCTGGAGCGTCGTGGAGGGGCTACCGGTTCACGAAACAATCAAAACGGGTCGCGGCGACCTAAAAACCCTTTTTGCAAACTACACGCAGAGCCTGCGCAATCTGGCGGAAGAGAATATTCACACCATCATTTACAACTTCATGCCCGTGCTCGACTGGGTGCGCACCGAAATGCGCATGGTGTTGCCCGACGGTGCAATCAGTATGAAATATGACCCCGTTCACTTTGCCGCATTTGAAATTCACGCACTCCAACGCCCGGGTGCGGAGGCCGATTATTCCGCAGAACAGCGTAAGCAGGCTGCAGCGTGGTGGAACAGCTTGAACGATGAAGCACGCGAAACCTACATCCAAAGCATCATTGATGTCTTTCCCGGCTGCAAGTGGGGTCTTTCGCTCGACGATCTGCGCGGAATGCTGGCGCAGTACAAGGAAACGAGCGCCGATGCGCTACGCGCGAATCTGAGCCGCTTCTTGGATGCAGTTATTCCGACCGCAGAAGAAGTTGGTGCTCGAATGGCAATTCACCCCGACGACCCCCCCTTCCCCGTGCTGGGTCTTCCGCGTATCGTTTCGACGGCGGATGATGTGGAAGCGCTCTTTAATATGGTCGATTCCCCCGCCAACGGATTGTGCTTCTGCGCCGGGTCGTTCAGTGCGCGCGGCGACAACGATCTTCCGGATATGATGAAGCGCTTCGGCCCGAGGATCCACGCAGTCCATCTGCGCAGCACACAACGCCTGCCCGACGGCTCGTTCTACGAAGCGGGCCACTTGGTCGGCTCCGTAGATATGTATGCGCTGGTGAAAATTCTCCTCGGAGAACAGGATCGACGAAAAGCAGAAGGCCGTGCGGACTGGCAGCTTACGCTCCGCCCGGATCATGGCCACGTCATGATGGATGACCTCGCAAAACCGGAAGGAATTACGCCGGGCTATTCCTGCATTGGAAGAACCCGCGGACTCGCGGAACTGCGCGGACTTATGTACGGCATTCGGCGTTCTGAAAACAGTTGAGACGTAG
>CAYOBH010000067.1:6136-12787 GCA_964402125.1 uncultured Verrucomicrobiota bacterium | reverse complement strand
AGTTTTTCATTTTTTTTACTCATGCCAGTCTCTTCCATTCTTTGCGTCTCCGCGTCTTTGCGTGAGAAATTTCTTCATCCTGCGCCTTCCAAGGTGTCCGGTTTTTTCAGGGCCTTTTTCTCTTCCGAGGTGAGGCGGCGTTCGACTTTTTTAACGTCCTCGGCGGGCGGCAGGCTTTCAGGGCGGATGCCGCGACTCAGGAGCGTTTCACGAACGGCTTTGTTATTGGTGACGTGCTCCTGTGAAATTTGCGGTTCGGTGCCCATGTTGTGAACACGGGCGTTATGGATGGTGATCTCGGCGGCGAAATCCTTGGCCTTGAGAATGATGGTAGGGGCGAAGTCGGCGAGCGGGCGGCTGTCGGGTACGCGCCACTGGGCTTTCATGGCCTGGGTGCTCTTGCCGAACAGCGCGTGATCCCCTTTGCTGCGGATGAGAGCAAAATCCTGATTCCCGCCGGTTTGCTCGAAAATGACGGCGGAGAGGTCTTTTTCGGTGGCGGAGAGTTTTCTGCGCGCGGAAACGCGCTCGGCTTCAAGCAGGCGCTGTTCAATGAGTTCTGCCTTGCGGGTTTGAACGGCGAAATAGGTCTGGGCGAAGGCGATCTCCGGCTTGCGTGAATCGCCGTTCTGGGCGATGAGGTAGCAGGCGTAGCGGGTGAGCATGATGTCGTCGATCTCCCGTTGACTGCCCGAGCCGAGCTCGACCATTTTGTTGACGTCAACAAAATGGTCTGTGGTGCGGTGTCCGGAAACCTCGCAGGCGGTTTTTGCCTTGGAAACGGCCGTCTGGTTGAAATTCCGCCACTCGGCATAACCGAGAAGCTGCTGAAGATCGCGGGCGAGCCAGTATTCGATACCATTATCGGTCTGCTGGGCATGGCCCTCAAAGGTGTCGGTCAGTTGTTGAATTTGATTTGGTTCCATACGTTTTCTCCCTTCCGTGAAAAATCTCTTCATTGCTCATACGCGCTGAGTCCTGAGATGTCGCGCCCGCCGGCGCGTTTGACGAGGAGCGGATGGAGGTCGGCCATGAGGGCGAGTTCCTTTTGCGTGCGGGCTTTCCATCCAAGCTCCAGCGGGACCATGAGGTCGCCGAGCTGCTCGCCGTCGAAGATCATGCGGGCGAGGATGCCGTCCACAAAGGCTTGCAGGGATGCCACCGGTAATCCGTGCTTTTCGGCGATGGCGGCAATTTCCTTGGCGTTCTTTTTGGCCTTGAAGCGGGCGTAGCCGTCGCGGATGGCGGTTTCGGGGAGGCCTTCGCCCGCCTTGAGTGTGCCGATGTATTCGGCAATGTCGTCGCGCTCGTCCATGAACTTGGCGTCGGCACCGATGAGGCCGATGAGTTCCTCGCGGGTCATCTTCGACTTGCCCGGTTCCCTGGCCGAGTATTTGGCGATGAGGCCCATGATGTAATCGTAGTCGATGTCGGCGGAGGCGAAGAGGACAAACTCGAAATCGATCTGGTCGACGTCGCCGCCGTACGGAACGTCGGGGCTATCGCCGATCCGGTCATCGAGGCCGGCCGTTTCGCGGAGGGTCTTGAGGCGCTGGGCAGTTTCGAGGTAGAGGCCGCGGAAGGCGCGGAGGTCGTCCTTGGGCAGGGTCTGGAGAATCTCCTGCCTCTGCTCGGGCGTGAGGTCGGTGTATTGGTCGAGCTGGGTCTGGAGACGCTGGATCTCCTTGAAGTGGTTGATGAACGCGGCGCGGGCGGCATCGCCCCTGAGATTGGGCACGGCCTCCGGCCTGGGCTCGAGACCTTGGGACTGCATGAAGTCGTCGAGCTTTTGCTTGGCGGTCTTGAGGCGGTCGATGACGACCGGGGCCTTGTCGACCAGCCAGATTTCCCTCGCCTGCTCGCCGCTCTTCTCGCCGGAAAAGAGGGCGATGGCGGCATCGACAGCCTCCTGCTGGGCGCGGAAGTCAAGGATGTTGCCGTAGGGCTTGGTGGCGTTGAGGATGCGGTTGGTGCGGGAGAAGGCCTGGATCAGGCCGTGGTGCTTGAGGGTTTTGTCGACGTAGAGCGTGTTGAGATATTTGGAGTCGAAGCCGGTCAGCAGCATGTCCACGACGATGGTGATATCGATCTTCTGCGCCGCAGGAAAATCGGCGTTGGGCCATTGCTGGTCCTTGATGCGCTTCTGCACATCCTGGTAGTAGAGGTCGAATTCGCCGATCGTGTGGTTCGTTCCGTAGCGCGCGTTGTAGTCGGCGAGGATCGCCTTGAGGGCGGCTTTCTTCTTCTCCGGCTCGACGGCGTTGTCGGCCTTTTCCTGCGGCAGGTCTTCCTGGATCTGCTGGATGTCCTTGTTGCCTTCGGCGGGCGGCGAAAAGACGCAGGCAATGTTCAGCGGCCTGAAGTCGGGATCTTCGGACTGCTTCTCGGCCTGCATCGCGGCAAACAGCTCGACGTATTCAATGGCGTCGTTGATCGACGAGGTGGCAAGGAGCGCGTTGAAGCGGCGTCCGCCGGTGGCGGCATCGTGCTTGGAGAGGATGGCCTCGATGACCGCTTTCTTGGTGGCAGGAGCATCTTGCTCCTGTGAACCCTTGGAGCTGGAAGCTCCAGCCACTATTGGTAAAACCTTGGAGCTGGAAGCTCCGGCCACCATTGGTAAACCCTTGGAGCTGGAAGCTCCGGCCGCTATTGGATTGTTCCGAATGTAGCAGCGGATGGCATCCATGGCGCATTCGTGACGCACGATATGGTCATAGGACTCGTGTTGCCAAAACGGTCCCGTCTTTCCCAGAAGACGATTGATCTGGTTGGCGGTGAATGATTTCCAGGAGTGCAGAATGTCCACCAAACGGTATCCCGACGCGGGCTTCACCAGAACATGAACATGATTGGGCATTATCACATACTCATCCAAGTCGTAGCGCTGCCCTTCGAAGTGATGGAGGGCGTCATCGACGATCTTGGCAATGACTGGATCGCGCAGCACGCATGAGCCGCTACCCGCATTTAAAAGGGCTTCGTAGCGATCAGAGAAGAGGCGGTGATATTCGGAGAGTTCTTCACGGGTGAGGTTGTCGAGGTCGTGGTTTTGCTTCCAGCGGTCACGCTCCACTTTCAGTTCACTCACGACAGCTTGGGGCAACGAATCGGCGAGTCGGAAGGTGACGAAATACCAGACGGAGCCCTGTTCCCAATGGGGAAGATCGCCGGTGTGGATGTCGATTTCGGTTCGAGGGTTGAAGTATTCCCAAGTGGCGGGAGCATCTTGCTCCTGAAAACCCTTGGAGCTGGAAGCTCCGGCCACTTTGTAGTAGTCCACATGGAAGCGCAGGACGTTTTGATCCTCGATGGCGTGGGTGATGGTGTAGGCGTGCAGTTCCTGCTGGAAGAGGTCCGCCGTGGTGCGCATGGAGGCCTGCTCATCCTCGATCTTCTGGAAGGTGGCGTTGACCTCGAAGATGGGCGTGCCGGTAAAGCCGAAGAGCTGCGCCTTGGGGAAAAACTCCTTGATCGCCTTGTGGTTGTCGCCGAACTGGGAGCGGTGGCATTCGTCGAAGATAAAGACGATCCGCTTGTCCTTCAGCGGTTCGAGCTGCTGCCGGTAGTTTTGCTTGTTGGTCCCGTCCAGCGCCAGACCGAGCTTCTGGATCGTGGTGACGATCACCTTGTCGGCATAGTCGGTGGAAAGCAGCCGCCGCACGAGGGTGTGCGTGTTGGTGTTTTCCTCGACGCACTTTTCCTGGAACCGGTTGAACTCATCGCGGGTCTGCTTGTCGAGATCCTTGCGGTCCACCACGAAGAGGCATTTTTCGATGTCGGGATTGTCCTTGAGCAGGGTGGAGACCTTGAACGAGGTGAGCGTTTTGCCGCTGCCGGTCGTGTGCCAGATGTAGCCGTTGCCGCTGTTCTGGTGGATGCAGTCCACGATGTGCTTGACCGCGTAGATCTGGTAGGGCCGCATCATCAGCAGCTTTTGTTCGCCGGCGATCAGCACCATGTAGCGGCTGATCATCTGGCCCAGCGTGCATTTGACGAGGAAGGTCTCGGCGAAGTGATCGAGATGGGTGATCTTCCGGTTGTCCTCGGCGGCGAACTGGTAGATGGGCAGGAACCGCTCTTCGGCATTGAAGGCAAAGTGCGCGCTGTTGTTGTTGGCGAAATACCACGTGTCGCTGCGGTTGCTGACGATGAAGAGCTGGAGGAAGCAGAGCAGGGTTTTGGTGTAGCCGTTGCCGGGGTCGTTCTTGTAGTCGACGATCTGCTCAATCGCCCGGCGCGGGCTGATCCCGAGCGTCTTCAGCTCGATCTGCACGACGGGCACGCCGTTGATGAGCAAAAGGACATCGTAGCGGTGATGGCTGTTGTTGGTGTTGATGCGGAGCTGGTTGACGACTTCGTAGGTGTTCTTGCACCAGTCCCTGATGTTGACCAGCGTGTAGTTCAGCGGGGTGCCGTCGTCGCGGATGAAGCTGTTGCGCTCGCGCAGCATTTTGGCCGCTTTAAACACATCGTCCGTTATGAGTTCCTCCAGCAGACGGGCAAGTTCACTGTCCGTCAGGTGGACGCGGTTGAGGGCCTCGAACTTTTCCCGGAAATTACGCTCCAGCGCATCCCGGTCGTGAATGTCCGGGCGGTGGGTATATTTGAGCCGA
Source organism: uncultured Verrucomicrobiota bacterium (assembly GCA_964402125.1). Lineage (GTDB taxonomy): Bacteria > Verrucomicrobiota > Kiritimatiellia > Kiritimatiellales > Pontiellaceae > Pontiella. The sequence continues at coordinate 8,174 of CAYOBH010000067.1, read as the reverse complement.
ATCAGCGTCTGAATAAAACTATTCTCAATATCGTTTTCCTTGATCGCCAAGGGTTCAGACTCCGAAATTTCGTAAGGTATAGATTTTGATGACATTGCCACCGTTCCTGTCTGGAGTTTCACAACTGAAAAAAACGAATCACAGCGTACGAGGTTTTGTCATTACTTAACAGTGGATTCTTTTGAATATTGCTCGGGTTTCGCGCGGTCTTCGGGCGCTTGAGCGAGAAGGCGTTAGCGAAGAAGATGGAGCAGGGCGGTCAAAGCCGCGTGCGCGGCCTCTTTTTGTGCGTCGATGCGGCTGCCGGAGAGCTCAATGCGTGCGCTGGTCAGGATGCGGTCGGGTGCCTGAGCGACGGCATAATAAGCAAAAGGAGCCCCATTTTCTGTTTCTGCATAGCCGCAGGTGGCGAGCGCATAGTCGGCGTTAAAAAGCCGCAGCGCGCCGAGCGCCATCTGCCGCGCAATTTCTTCGTCCACGCAGTCGGTCCGACGCGCGAGCTCGTCATCAACGCCGAGCAGCTCGGCTTTTACAGCGCGCTGGTAGGCGGTGATTCCGCCTTTGAATACCGCCGAGGAGCCGGAGACCGAGGCGAGCATGGACTGAACGTGTCCGGCGGTGATGCTCTCCGCAGCGGCCACGGTTTTTCCGGCGGCTTTCAGGTGCTGCAAAATTTGTTCGGCGGTGTTCATGGGGGCGGTATAACAAAAAGCGCAAAGTCCGTCGATCGGTCTTTGCGCTTTTGAATGTGGACAATGGTTTTCTTTTACCGAGGTGCACAACGGAGCAGGTGGTTGCGCCGGATAGAAGCAAGCTTCCGTCTACAGTGCAGCCACAGCGGCATCGCGGACGAGGTCGCCCAGTTCTGTGGTGGAGGCCAACGTGTTGCCTTTGCGCCACAGATCGCCGGAGCGGTAGCCGTCGTTCAATACCTTTTCCACGCCGGCACGGATGGCGTTTGCTGCGTTTGTTTCGTTGAGCGAGTCGAGCATCATGGCAACGGAAAGAATCATCGCCAGCGGGTTGGCTTTGCCTTGCCCTGCAATGTCGGGGGCCGAGCCGTGAACGGGCTCAAACAGGCCGACCGGTCCGCCGACGGAGGCGGAGGGCAGCAGGCCGAGCGAGCCGCCGAGCGTGGCGGAGGCGTCGGACAAAATATCGCCGAAAATATTGCCGGTCAGGATAACGTCGAACTGACGCGGGTTAATGACCATCTGCATGGCGGCGTTGTCGATGTAAAGGTGGTTGAGTTCTACGTCGGAATATTCCGCTTGGTGCAGCGCAATTACGGTGTCGCGCCAGAGGCGGGAGACGAGGAGGACGTTGGCTTTGTCAACGCTGGTCACTTTGTTGCGGCGTTTGCGGGCCCATTCAAAGGCCACGCGGGCCACGCGTTTGATTTCGCCGACAGAGTAAATCATGGTGTTCCACGCTTTTCTGTCGTCGCCTTCGCCTTCTTCGCCGACGGGCTGGCCGAAATAAATACCGCCGGTAAGTTCGCGGACGGTTAAGAGGTCCAGGCCAGCTACGGCTTCTTTGCGCAACGGCGAATTTTCAGCCAGCGATTCCGGAACCGTGACCGGCCGAAGATTGGCGAATGCGCCCAGTTCTTTGCGGATTTTGAGCAGGCCGCTTTCAGGGCGCATAGCGCCGGTGAGGTGGTCCCACTTGGGGCCGCCAACCGCGCCGAGCAGTACAGCATCGGCTGCTTTGCAGCTTGCGATGGTGGAATCGGGCATGGGGTCATTGTGGGCGTCAATGGCGGATCCGCCCGCGTTGCAGGTGGTGTATTCGACCGAAAAGCCGCTCTTTTTGGCCACGGCGTCGAGCACTTTCACTGATTCTTTCATCACCTCGGGGCCAATGCCGTCGCCCGGCAAAAGTGTAATTTTGTACGTTTTGGACATAGTTTTCCTTTCGTTGAAAATGAGCACGGGATGCTAGTTGGGACTGTAAATAATGCAAACCTGTAATTGAGCGGAGTTTAAATCCTTTCCCCGCTGCTGGGCGCTTCGCGAGTACGGATTACGACACCGCC
>CAYOBH010000067.1:0-6036 GCA_964402125.1 uncultured Verrucomicrobiota bacterium | reverse complement strand
ACGACGCCGGTGCCGTGGTCGATGAAAAATCCGGTGCCGATGGTTGCGCCGGGATGGATATCGATGCCGGTGAGCGAGTGGGTATATTCGCTCATGATGCGCGGAATGAGCGGAACATCGAGTTTGTAAAGCTCGTGCGCAATACGGTGCGAAGTGATGGCGATGAGTCCGGGGTAGGCGAGCTTGACTTCGGCATAGCTTAATGCGGCCGGGTCGCCGTTGTATGCGGCCTTAACGTCTTCAACCAGCGCCCTGCGCATGGCGGGGATTTGGTCGATAAACCGGTTTATGATCTCTTCGGCAGCGAGAGGGATATGATCAATCGGCTCTCTTTTCTCATGCAGATCCGCCGCGCCAATCCAACGAAAGGGGAGCGCTTTCTCAATTTCGTTCTGCAGGATCTCGACCGTATTTTTGAGCTGACGAATAAAGAAGGCCTTGAAGTCGCTCGGCTCCGGAATGTGTTTTCCGGGGAAGAGGATATCGGAAAGCAGCCGCAGGGCTTCGATGACTTCGTTTATTTCCGGGTGATTCCAAAGCGGGCGGTCGGGCAGATCGGCCTCTTCGTGTACGTAGAGAGGAATCAGTTCTTCGGCGGTTTTATTAATTTGTTCGACAGTATTCATAGCGACCTCTTTCATTGCCCTGAAACTATCGTTCCGCACCTCGGGTTGGCAAAATCAAATTCAGTTTAATGTGGCTTTATTTGTAACAGAGCGATACATCCGTCGTCTTTCCAGCGGTTTGTAGTGTGTTTTTGTCGTTTCGCAAAACAGGACTTTTTGTTCATGAGTTTGGGTTGATTAATGCTCCGTTGTAGTGTTATATCTCGAAACTCTAAGAAGGGGTTTAGCAGTCGGTCTTCAGCTGGCTGTGATTTCGAGGAGGCGGATTTGGTTTTTAAATCAATGGATTTCGGCCTGAATCCCGTCTTTTTTAAGTAGTTCAGTTCGTTTAAAAAAGGAGTGCATAATATGAAAAAAGCAAGATATCTGGTACCTGATCTTTATACGGCCGATCCGGCTGCACATGTTTTCAATGGAAAACTGTACATCTATCCCTCGCACGATATTGAGTCGGGCATTCCGGAAAATGATAACGGCGACCACTTTGATATGCGCGATTATCACATCTTTTCCATGGATGACATCAACGGCAAAGTTACCGATCATGGCGTGGCGCTTGATGTGAAGGACATTCCTTGGGCGGGCCGTCAGTTGTGGGACTCTGACTGTGCAGAAAAGGATGGAAAATATTACCTCTATTTTCCGTTGAAGGATAAGACCGATATTTTCCACATCGGTGTGGCCATCAGTGATAAACCGGAAGGACCGTTCGTCCCGCAGGATGCGCCGATCAAGGGCAGTTACTCCATCGATCCTTGCGTTTTCCTTGATGATGATGGGGCCTATTATATGTATTTCGGCGGACTTTGGGGTGGGCAACTTCAGCGCTACCGCAACAATAAGGCTATCGAATGCGGACATGAACCGGCAGATGATGAACCTGCTCTGACGTCCCGTGTAGTCAAATTGAGCGACGATATGCTTGAGTTTGCTGAGGAGCCTCGGGGGGTCGTGCTTCTTGACGAAAATGGATCGGTGATTACCGCCGGCGAACATGATCGTCGTTTCTTTGAGGCCTCTTGGATGCATAAATATAATGGGAAATATTATTTCTCATACTCTACGGGCAACACCCACAACCTCTGCTATGCGATCGGCGATAATCCGTACGGTCCGTTCACGTATAAAGGCATTATTCTTACCCCGGTCGTCGGCTGGACGACGCATCATTCCATCGTTGAGTTTAAGGGAACGTGGTATCTGTTCCATCATGACAGCGTGCCTTCGGGCGGAAAAACCTGGCTGCGCAGCATGAAGGTCTGCGAGCTGGAATATAACAACGATGGAACGATTAAAACCATTGACGGAGGTGGTGAGTAAGCTTACCAAATGGTTTTAAGAGTTTTTCTTATAATGAGTCATTGTGAAATTAATAAACAAATAGAGGATCAAGATGAATAGTATGTCTGAAAGTGAACTGAACTCAAAGGGGTTCTACAAGTTGTCTTGGCTAACCCGCATTGGGTTTGGTTCCGGCGACTTGGCGCAAAATCTTATTTACCAAACAGTTGCAACATATCTGTTGTTTTACTACACGAATGTGTTCGGTATCGATCCAGGGAAAGCCGCATTCATGTTTTTGATTGTACGGTTGGTCGATGTACTATGGGATCCCTTTGTAGGGGCTTTTGTTGATAAAAGGAATCCGAAGCTAGGCAAGTATCGTTCCTATCTGGTTTTAGGAGGAATTCCCCTTACAGGTCTAGCCATTTTAACGTTCTGGAATGGCTTTTCGGGACAGCTCTGGTACGCCTACGTTACGTATGTCACACTATCTCTTTTGTACACATTGATAAATGTTCCTTATGGTGCATTGAATGCCTCTTTAACGCGCGATACCGATGAAATCGCGGTATTGACTTCAACAAGAATGTTCATGGCCAATATGGGCGGTCTTGCTGTCCAGTTTGGTGCGCCGATATTGATCCAGAAAATGTCTCCTGATCACGATTGGTCAAAACCCGCTGCTTCCGGTGCATGGTTTACTGTAATGTCGATCTACGCCGTGATCGGACTGCTTCTGTTGGTTTATTGCTATTCGCAGACCAAGGAACGCGTTGTGATGGATACCGACAAAACCGACACGGTTAAATATTCGGACCTTCTCACCGAGTTTATTCGTAACAAGCCTCTTCGCGTATTGGCGTTCTTCTTTATTACCGCTTTTGCAATGATGGCCGTGGCCAATTCCGCATCTGCCTATTATATGCAGTATAATATTGGGCGACCGGATGCCTTGCCCTATTTCAATGCATTAGGAGTAATTCCGGCATTTATCTTCCTGCCGCTGGTACCGGCAATCAAAAAGACAATTGGGAAAAAGAGACTGTTCTATGTGTTTCTATTGGCCGCCATTGTCGGTATGGCGATGTTGTATGTCGTTTCCGTATCCCCAGCCCTCAAGAGTCAAATGTGGATCATTTATGTTGCTCAGTTTGTTAAATCGACCGGTGTCATTGTAGCAACAGGATACATGTGGGCCCTAGTGCCGGAAGTCATTTCCTACGGGGAATGGAAGACTGGAAAACGGATTTCTGGAGTTGTAAATGCATTGACCGGAATCTTCTTCAAGGCTGGTTTTGCTATGGGAGGTGTTGTTCCCGGTTATGTTTTGAAAATGACAAACTTTAATGCGAAATTAGATGTGCAACCGGCCAGCGCCGAACAGGGTATTTTGTGGTTGGTTGTTGTAATACCTGCCATTCTTCTCGCGCTGTCGATGTTCATCATTTCAAGGTATGAATTGGAAGACGACAAGATCGATGCAATCAACCGCGAGATTGAAGCTAGGCATCTTGGCAAATAGCTAATATCCAGCTCGTTGCATTCAATATGAATGCTCAGGGGAAGAGTAGGGCTTAAACCCGAAATTCCCCTCTTTTTACGTTGATCCGTTTTTCGCTGTTCGCCGGGAAAGAGGCTTCCTTGTTTACCGACGCATCTGTCCGAGAGCCTCCTCGGTTGATCCTGCCATACCTCGTTTTGAGTTGGTTAAAGTCGGTTTTTCCCGGGGGTTCCGGGGAGATATATTCGGATAACGGTTGCGTTGCCTGCGAGGGTATAGCCGGTCAGTGCGGCGGGAATCAGGACGGATGTACCGGCAGGGGCCGTGAGCGTTCCTTCGTTCCATTCGATAGTGGCTTCGCCTTCTGCGGTAAACAGTGCGTGGAAGGTGGAGCCGTCGAGCGGGATCTCAAGCGGTTGGCTGAATTGAAGCTTTTCAACCCGGAAATATTTACACTCCAGAATTTCCCAGCACTGAAAGCCGTCGGTGTCGACCAATAATTCCGGAGGGATCAACGGATAGACATAGTCGTTCCAGTCGATGGCATTCACCGCCTTTTCAATATGAAGTTCACGCGGTTGTCCGTTGGCGTCCACGCGGTCCCAGTCGTAAAATCGATAGGTGGTGTTGGAGTTTTGCTGCACCTCCAGAATCAGGCAGTTTTCTCCAATGGAATGGACGCTGCCTCCGCCGACAAAAACAGCATCTCCTTTTTTCACGGGAATTGTGCGGAGCGTTTCGCCGCACGTTCCTTGGTCGATGGCCTTTGTCAAATCCTCGCGGGTGATCCCTTTTTTAAATCCGCAATAAAGCTCCGTTTCGTTATCGCCCAGCAGGTACCACATTTCCGTTTTAGCTTCCCCTCCAAATGTAGCCGCTGTTTTGGTGTTGGGGTGCACCTGTACGCTGAGTTTTTGGCGGGCATCGATCAGCTTGATCAGCAGAGGAAATTGGGAGCTCTTCGTTCGAGTTCCCAGAATTTCTGTGGCGTTATCTTCCAGCAGCGCGCGCAGCGTCTGACCTGCCAGGGGGCCGTTGGTTACCACACTCATGCCGTCGTTGCGGTCGGCAATTTCCCACGACTCCGCATAAATACCGTCGGGAAGCGGGCGGTGGAAGGTTTCCGGAATGCGTGAACCGCCCCAGAGATAGTCCTTGTAAACGGGACGGAACGTCATTGGATAAAGCTTTTTACTCATGGCCCCATTAAAGAAGATGATTTGGTTTTTAATCAAACCTTCTTTGTGGCTGAATGCGCGGTATGGAAGATCCGAGACAGAGTAAACGCAATTATGCCCGCTGGGAGCTGGATCAGGTTCGCTATAAGCTGGGCAAGCCGTCGGCACCGAAACGCGATATCCGCAGTATTGGGGATATTCTCAAAGATGTTGTCGCGGGTCTTGAAGAGCCGGTGGACGATCATTTGCTGGTGTTGCGCGAGGCATGGCCGAAGCTGGTCGGTCAGCAGATTGCCAAGCACAGTCATCCGGGCGCATTAAGCGGTGGGATGCTGCATGTTTATGTGGATCATCCCGGCTGGCTCCCGGAGCTGGAACGCATGAAACGGATCCTTCTGCAAAAGCTACAGGCACAGTACCCGGACCTGCGCATCCGCCAGCTTTACTTTGTACTGACGCACCGCTAACCCCAATCCTGCGGATTGCGAAAATCCTAAACCCGAATTCCGAAACCCGAAACAATCTATAAAACTCGAAAGCGGGGTCGTGTCACCCTTGGTAATGATCCTGCCCTAAAATCATTCTGCCTAAAACCTATGCACCCTCAGTTTTTTCCCACCACTCGCTGCGCTGGAGGAGACCGAGTTCACGGAGATTTTTCAACCGCGAAGGAACACAAGGATCGCAAAGATAAAGAATTATCAGGCAAAATGATTTAGGGCAGAATAATTATACCCATTCGCTGCTTTTCCTTCATTCGTTGCAAATAATAGATAATTTCCATGCACCCGAGCTTTCCGTGTATTTAGTGTATTCGGTGCTTAATATGATCTCACGCAAAGTCGCCAAGCACGCCAAGCTAAATCGGCCGCGATACGTCTAACTAACTTCGTGCTTCATTTCTTTGGAGTGCTGCGGCTTGACGGAGCTTTAAATCACGATGCATAAGGTTTTTTTAATGCGCGGGTTCAGATTCGTATTTTTAAGGCAATAATGAACTTGAGCCAATCCGATTATCGGGTGTCATGATTTATATTTTATCGCGCTCTCGGAGCCTGGGGGCGGATGCGGGCGTGGTGCACAGGGATTTAATCGGAAAGGGCAGTCCATGAAAAAGGGTTTGATGTTTCTATTCGCGGTGTTGGCGGGAATGAATCTGATGGCGGCGACGCTGCACGTCGATCTCAACAGCACCAATCCAACGGCACCCTTCGCGAGCCGCGAAACTGCGGCCACCGACATCCAAACCGCCGTCAACGCTGCCGCAACTGGCGACACGGTTCAGGTTTGGGACGGACACTATCTGCTCGCAAGCGAAATTACCGTTTCCAAAGCGATCACGGTCCAAAGCGCGAACGGTCTGGAAACCACCCTCGTGGATGGGAAGGGAAGCGTCCGCTGCTTCAATCTGGGGAATAATGCCTGTGTTGTCGAAGGGCTGACGATC
>CAYOBH010000066.1:0-12818 GCA_964402125.1 uncultured Verrucomicrobiota bacterium | reverse complement strand
GGGTTGTCGAAACCCCGCCCGGCCAATCGGCGTTGTACGCCGTCAGTACCACGTCATAGGTGCCCAACGAGGCCCACGCATGCTCCACGGAAGTCGAATTCGTAACCCGGGTGCCATCGCCAAAATCCCAGACATGTGCAGAGCGCGCACCATGAATCTGTTCCCGGAACTGAATGGGATAACCGGGAAATACCATCGTTTCGTTGGCTACAAAGCCGACCTCGATAGGTCCTATCGGCGAATCTGCGGGCTCGTCGCAGCCGATGGAGGGCCGATTAGCCCATGCCTCCCCGTCGATATCCGTGCCAGTGGCATATTCCGCACTGCCCGCGCCATAGCAGGGCGAATCCGCTGCAATGTGCGAAGAGGAGACGAGCACCGGTGCGTTCGTCATGTTACCGTCCACGCCGTGCGTCACGTCGGGCGAACAGGAAAATTTTGCCGTTGTACTACTTAAATCCTTCCCTGAAGATGCCGTATTGCACCAAACAATGGAGTTGTTCGCCGTGCCATTATACATCCCGCCGCCGAAGGAAGCCGAATTCTCAGTAATGGTGCAGTTGTTCGCCGTGCCGTTCCTCATCCCGCCGCCGTATCGGGCTGCCGAATTGCCGCTGATAGTGCAATTGTTCGCCGTGCCGCCAACCATCCCGCCGCCATCGTTGGATGCAGAATTGCCGGTGATGGTGCAGTTATTCGCTACGACACCTCTGATCCCGCCGCCATCGTTGGATGCAGAATTGCCGCTGATGGTGCAGTTGTTCGCCGTGCCATAATACATCCCGCCGCCGTAGTAAGCCCTATTGCCAGTAATCAAGCAGTTGGTGACGACAGGCACGTTTCCAGAACAATAGATTCCGCCTCCATACTCGGCGTATCCGTTTGTAATCGTCAGCCCCTCGATCACGCAAGCGTTGTTTCCCAGACTGAAACAACGGACGCTACCTTGCCCATTCACAATGGTCGTTTCCGATCCATCGACGCTCACGATGTGAACCGGCTTTGAAACCGTTATCGTTGCCGACAAGGAATAGGTTCCGCTTCCAACAAGAACCCAACCACCTGGGAGACGTTGCGCATTGACACCCGATTGGATCGTCGCCTTCGCGCTCGCCCAGCTTCTACCATCGTTCGCATCATTTCCATCTGGCGACACATAGATGGGAAGGTCTTCTATCAATGCAATCCTAACTTCCTGCGTTGTCGAAACCCCGTCCGGCCAATCGGCGTTGTATGCCGTCAGTACCACGTCATAGGTGCCCAACGTGGTCCACGCATGTTCCACGGAAAGCGAATTGGTAACCTGCACTCCGTCGCCGAAATTCCAGACATGTTTAGAGAGCGCACCATGAATCTGCTCCCGGAACTGAATGGGATAACCGGAAACCACCATCGTTTCGTTGGCTACAAAGCCGACCGTAAGAGGTCCTCCCGGAAAATCTGCGGGCTCATCACATCCCATGGAGGGTGGATTGGCCCACGCCTCCCCGTCGATGTCCGTCCCGCTGGCATAGTCCGCACTACCCGCGCCTCGACAGGGCGAATCCGCTGCAATGTGCGAAGAGGAGACCAGCACGGGCGCGTTCGTGATGTTACCATTTGAACCGTGCGTCACGTCGGGCGAACAGGAATAGCTCACCGTTGTTCTATCACTTAGATCCTTTCCTGTAGTACTGTACCAAACAATACAGTTGTACGCCGTACCACGATAGATACCGCCGCCCCTATTCCCGGTGATGGTACAGTTGTTCGCCGTGCCATAATACATCCCGCCGCCAACATAGAGGGTCGTCGTATTCCCGCTGATGGTGCAATTGTTCGCTGTGCCATCATACATCCCGCCGCCATACTCAGCCGAATTCCCGCTGATCGTGCAGTTGTTCGCCGTGCCAGAACGCATCCCGCCGCCGTATTCGGTTGCTGTATTTCCGCTGAGGGTGCAATTGTTCGCTGTGCCATCATACATCCCGCCGCCATACTCAGCCGAATTCCCGGTGATGGTGCAGTTGTTCGCCGAGCCAGAACGCATCCCGCCGCCAGAATAAGCCGAATTCCCGCTGATCGTGCAGTTGTTCGCCGTGCCGTCAAACATCCCGCCGCCGAGATTTGTAGTATTCCCGACGATCGTACAGTGGTTCGCCGTGCCGCGAGACACCCCGCCGCCGTATTGGGTTGCCGTATTTCCGCTAATGGTGCAGTTGTTCACCGTGCCCCAATGCATCCCGCCGCCGTATTGGGTTGCCGTATTTCCGCTAATGGTGCAGTTGGTGACGACAGGCAGTATTCCAGAACAATAGATTCCGCCGCCATTGCCCGAGGAGTATCCGTTTGTAATCGTCAGCCCTTCGACCACGCAGGCTCTGTTCCCCAAATTGAAGCAGCGGACAATTCCCTGCCCATCCACGATGGTGGTGTCGGGGCCGCTTCCGCTTTGGATGGTGATGGCTTTTGAAACGGTAATTTCGCTTGCGAGCCGATAGTGCCCATCCCAGACTTGGACCGTGTCGCCGGCAACAGCGGCGTTGACAGCGGTTTGGATGTTGGTGGCGGCGGTTTCGCGGGTCGCGTAGGGCGCTGTTGAATTGGTACTGTTGATATCGACGTGCAGCGTCGCCGCCATCAAATTCGAACCCGCCAACGCCGTGAATAGAAACACCCATACCCTTTTCATAAATATCCCTTCAATAATCAAAAATAGCTTTCAATCCAGTACTTTGAAGCTATACGAATTACATTATGGAACCCATTAACTGCAAATCATTTTGAAGAACATTCCCCGTTCTCCAATCTTACCCTCTGCCCCTCCCGCTACAGCGATGGTGAATTGGCTCGATCTCTTCTTCACGCGACGGGGAGAGCAAGGCAGGCAAGATGCCTGCGATACGAGGAGAGCAAGGCAGGCAGGATGCCTGCGATACGGGGAGAGCAAGGCAGGCAAGATGCCTGCGATACCGGCACGGGGAAGACAGGAATCCCCCACAACAATCCGTTTGTAGTTCACGCTTAAGCGTGTCCCATGGTCTATTTCCGGCGGGCGAGTTGCTGGCGAATGCGGGCATTCCCCATGCGATAAAGGTAGGCCAACAGCTCGGCAACGGCTTGGTAATAGGTGGCGGGAACAGGTTTTCCGACTTCTACCTTGTTGTACATCGCACGAGCCAGCGGCTTGCGCTCAACAATAGGAATTCCGTGTTCTTCTGCGATCTCACGCACACGCTGGGCCGTCAGCCGTTTCCCCTTAGCCACCACGATAGGTGCACTGTCTTTTTCGGGATTATATTTAATGGCAATGGCAATAAACGTCGGATTGGTAATCACCATGGTGGCATCCGGTACCGCAGCCATCATACGAGACATAGAAAGCTCGCGCATCTTTCGGCGCAGATGCTGTTTAACGTGCGGGCTCGACTCTTGGTTCTTGTGCTCATCCTTCACTTCCTGCTTGCTCATCATGATGCTGCGCTCATATTTGCGCTTTTCCTTCACCCAATCAAGAAAGGCCACTAACATGAAGAGCGCAAGCACACGAGTCATAATGCGGACAAAAATAGACATGAACCACTGAATACTGTCGCGCACATCCAGTTGATTCAGAAAGGTCAGCTCCATTACCTGCTTGTGAATAACCCCCCACATCAACAGTGTAATTACTGCTACCTTTAAAATGGAAAGCAGCAGTTTTATGATACTGTCCATTGAAAAGAGTTCTTTCACTCCCGTCATCGGATTCAATGCTTTAAAGTTGAGTTTTAACGCTTCGGTCTGAAAAAAGGGTCCGGTCTGGGCAATCGTGGCAATCGTAGAACTAAGTACAGCGGCCAGCCCGATGGGCATAATGCCGATCACACAGAGCAGGGTGCCCTCTCGAAACAACCCTTGAACAAAGTCCGCATTCCATTCGGCAGTCACATCGATCTGAGACCAGTTTTGAATAAAATTGGTTAAGTAAATACGCATAAGAGGCAGAATGGACAAAAAAACGGCAATTCCCGCCGACAGAACAACAACGGTAACAATCTCGTTTGAGAAGACCACTTTTCCCTCTTTGCGTACATCCTTGCGCTTTTTCTCTGTACCACGCTCTGTCTTGCCGTCGGGACCTTCTTCTGGAAAAAGAAATGCCATTTACACCCCTCCCAGTAAGACAAACTTCATATGGCCCATCATGGTCTCAAACAGTTTGTAAAGCGGATCGTTCCCGTAGAGAAGAAAGATCGAAAACAGGGTCAGACCAGCCCACACGTGAATCGGCAGAGAGAGAAACATCACATTAAACTCCGGAGCCATACGCGCCATCAGTCCCATCGCCACCGAAATCAGCAGCGCTCCCACCATAACCGGGAAACCTAAACGCAGCCCCCAAAGAAAGATATCGCTCCCCAACACAACAAACATTTCCAACAACTCATCGCGGAACCAGAAAAACCCGGGCGGCAAAACCTGAAAACTTTCCGTAACCATTTTGATTAAATACAGATGGCCATTCCACAAAATTATCAAAAGCGTCATCAATATTTTCAGCAGCGTACTGACAATTTCATCTTGCTCATTGCTTGAGGGATCAATCATGCTTGCCATCGCTAGTGAACTTCCACGAGCAATCAACATTCCGGCCATATTCAAAACGGCAAAAAACATATCACAAGCCAGCCCCATGGCCGCTCCGAGCAAAATCTCACCCATTGCAGCCAGCACCAACGCCGGCACGGTATTGATGGCCATGCAGTGTCTCATCCATTCCGCCGGAAGATGAACGGCTGCGAACCAAGTCAGTGCAATTGCAACAATTAACCGAATACGAACGGGAATCAGATTACGGCCAAACACGGAGGTCATGCCGACCAGCGCAGCAAAACGGAAAAGGACCAGAAGCATCGAAATCGGATATACAGGTAGAATCATCTGCATGATGTGGTCTCCTACACCGTACCGAACATATCGATAATATATTGAAAATAGGCTATGATTTCGTTGATTTCCCAAGGGAGAGCAAGAAGACCAACCACCCCGACCACGACCACCTTGGGCAAAAAGGTAAGCGACTGATCTTTCAATTGGGTTACTGTCTGAAGGACATTCATAATCACCCCGACGATCACAGTGGACAGCATGTAGGGTGCCGCAAGCCTTGCAGCGGTTACCAGAGTGTAATGGCAGATTTCAAGTGCGAATTCAGGCGTCATTCATCTACCTCATAAAACTGGCGAGTAAGCCGCGAATCAGTACCGTCCATCCATCGGCCAAAACAAAAAACATGATCTTTATCGGCAGCGATATCATCATGGGAGGGAGCATCATCATGCCCAGCGACATCAAAATGGTCGCGGTAATTAAATCGATCAACAGAAATGGCAGATAGATCAGAAAGCCCAGCTTAAACGCCGTTTTGAGTTCGCTGAGAACATAAGCCGGGACCAAAATATTCATCTCGGCCTGCCCAATTTCGGCGGCCGGTTTCCCACTCATTTCAACGAATAGAGCATATTCCGTCTCCCCCGTCTGTTGGGCCATAAACTCCTTCAACGGCTTCAAACCAGCCTGCCAAGCCTGATCTTCGGTAATCTGTTTTTCCTGATAGGGTTTTATCGCAGTGTCATTAATTTCATTCCACACGGGCAGCATAATAAAAATCGTCAGAAAAAGTGAGAGCCCGGTAATCACCTGCGAGGGAGGTGACGTTTGAGTTCCGAGCGCGTGCCGAAGAAACCCCAACACCACCAGAATTCGGGTAAACGAGGTTGTCAGGATAACAAACGAAGGGGCAAGTGATAAAACGGTTAACAGCAGTACAATCCGAATGGCCTGAGTGAACCCTTCCGCCTCTTCGCCCGGAGTTCCGATCTGAATATTCACCCCCGGAATCGCGAGCGAAGATTCATTCTGCCCCCATGCAGAAAGGCCGATGCCCAAGCAGATGAACATCAGAAGAAGCATTTGCTTACGCTTCATCATCATTCCTCGGCTTCAGCGTTTTTATAGGCGTTACGGTGTCGTTGCCGACGCCCACCAAAATTTCTTCGTCGTCCACCTTGACCAGCAGAATACTCCGGCGCGAATCCAGCGGGAGACGCTCAACAACACGCATTCTGCGCTCGCTGCTCCCTGGCATAATACCGCCGCGCCGCTTCAGCCAAACATAGGCACCAAACATTCCGCCCAGCACAAGAACCAGCGAAAACAGCATACGAAAAGCTTCAAAACCTGTTGAACTAGAATTCATATCCCGATTGAAGCAGACTGGATGCCACGGGATGGTCTGAGAATAAAAGAATTCCCCTTAGAGGGAACGGTTGATCATTCGTCCGGAGCGGCGGCTGTAGCCGCCAAACTTACGAGGACGAGCCATGAACTTTCGCGTCTGCTTTAGACGCTCATCAAGCAGCTCCACCCAACGAGCGGTCTGATCCTGAACTTTCGGGAGAAACTCGTCTCGTTCTGCGGAGCGCATTGCTTGGCGAATCAGACGCATACGATCCCCCATCAAAAGCTTAAACGTATCGAAACGCTTTTCAGTCAGCGCACGCTGCAGATGCTTCTCCATCTGCTCCAACTGTTCGACATAAGTCATTCCACCGATCTCCTATCCAGAAAGGCTGAATCGTCCGCTGCGCAAACCCACGACCGGAGCGTCATCCGGTTTCTCGAACATAGATTCCTGTGCAGCAACCTGCTTCCAGACCCCGCGCAGATCGTCCATAATTTCGCGAACATCGTTCACCAGCCCAAGCTCTTTCTTGACATTGGCCTGACTCAGATGATGCACCATAAACTCATATAAGCGATGAAGATTAACCGCAATCTCCTCACCACGTTCCAAATCCAACGACAAATCCAGTTCGGTGATGGTTTCCTGGGCGTGCTGCAGATGATTTCCAATCTGCTCAATCGCTTCAGGCCCCTCAATTTTAAACGCCTCAATGGCCAGATCCAGGCTACGGATGCACTCGTCGTAAACCATGAGTACCAGCTCCATCCCGGTAGCGGTCACCACTGCGTTCTTTTTATACGGATTTAACTCGGCCATGGATTTGCTTACCTTTCTACTCGTCTGTATGTAAAAACAACTTTCATCGATGAATAGGGAGCAGGACCGATGCCACAGCGACAACTCATTCTTCCTGATCAAGTTCGTAGGCTTCGATCTTTTTATAAAGGGTTGTCCGGTGAATCTGCAGAACATCGGCTGCCGCATTTCGATTACCGTTTAGCCGCTCAAGCACCCGTTTAATGTGGCGCTTTTCCACCTCCATTAACGGAAGTAGTTCATCGTCGGCCGATTCAGCCTCGCTCCTCGGTTCCTTCGGAGAGCCGCTCAGTAGATTTAAGCCCAGCGACGATGCCGTAATTTTTTCGCTGTCGCTGAGGATCAATCCCCGTTCAATCACATTGCGCAGTTCACGGACGTTCCCCGGCCAATCGTACGAAGAGAGCGCATCGATTGCCTCCGCCTCAAATGCGTTCACCTTGATTCCCATCTGTTTGGAAAAGAGCTGGAGGAAATAATTGGCCATCGGCACAATGCTGGACCGGTGTTTTCGCAGCGGAGGCACATGAATTGGCACCACCGACAGACGGTAGAAAAGGTCTTCGCGGAAGGTCCCTTCATTGACTAAATCCTTCAGATTTCGATTCGTTGCAGCAAGAATGCGCACATTCACCTGTGTGGGCTTCAATGCCCCAAGCCGCCGAAATTCCCGATCTTCGAGCACTTTGAGCACCTTGGCCTGTAGTGCCAGATCCATATCACCGATCTCATCAAGAAAAATAGTCCCGCCTTCAGCAATCTCAAAGAGGCCCAATTTTTTGTTTTTCGCATCCGTAAAGGCCCCTTTTTCATAGCCGAAAAGTTCGCTCTCCAGAAGATGCTCAGGAATGGCAGAACAGTTGATTTCAACAAATGGCGCATTCGCCCGCGGACTGGTCCGATGGATCGCCTTAGACAACATTCCCTTACCCGATCCGCTTTCCCCCAGAATCAATACAGTTGAATCGACTTTGGCCACGCGTTCCGCAATTTTAAAAATTTCGGTCATTGCCGCAGTTCCGATCATCTGATCAAACTGCAGAAAGCCATCAAACTCGCGCATGGAATAGTCTGCAAATGTCGCGACCTTACGCGACAGCGTCCGCTTTTCCTCAATATTGCGAAGAATCTTATAGAGCTGCCCATCGTCAAACGGTTTGGACAGATAGTCAAAGGCACCGTTTTTAATGGCTTCAACCGCAGTATCCACATTGGCGTAAGCGGTCATCACCACCACTTCCATTCCCGGAGCATTATCCCGCTGCTCTTTCATTAGCGCCAGACCGTCTCCATCTGGAAGCCGCATATCCGAAATCATCACATCAAACGATTCTGAGGAAAGCAGCCGACGCGCATCGTGCATCGAATCCGCCGCCATTACACTGCAGCCGTTCTTCAGCAGGTTGTCATATATGACGCGGCGCAACAACTCGTCGTCGTCCACCACCAACACCCTCATATCGTTGAACATTTCTTTCTGTGCCATTACTCCGCCCCTTGATTCATTCCCCGGATATAGGGAAGGATTATCTCCACACAATTTCCATTTTTGTCAGGACAGATCGACATCTTTCCTCCTCGACCCTCAATCAGCCGCTTCGCAAGAGATAGTCCAACTCCCACATGACGCGCCCGAGTAGTATAAAAAGGCTCAAAAGCCATCTCCCGAATCTCTGCCGACATCGGTGTACCTTCATCGATCACCCGGATGATACACGATGTTTCGTTGTCTACAATCGATATAACGACTGGCATTCTGGAAGATTCATACGAATTGGTCACCGTCTCAATAATGGACAATTTCAGCGCTTCATAGCAGACCAGCGGTTTAACTTTGTAGACCTTCGAATCCACATTAAGAATTATTTCCGCCAGCGGAAGCAGCTCCCTCAAATTCAGCAGGACCGACTGCATGGCATCGTCAAGCTTCGTTGAAATTTGCGCCGGCAAGGGAACAAAAAGGGCCTCAAAGCGGTTAACCATTGCCGTAATCTGATCACACTCACGTTGAATCATGGGAAAATATTCACGTTCCCGCGCCGAAAGACGATCATCCAGTTCCGAAGACAACAGGGTGTTTGCCGACTTTACTCCCGATACAAAATTTAAGAGACGGTGACGCAAAATCCGACGCATCCGCTCCAGCCCATCTGAATCCAACTCCATTCAAAGCCTCCTTTGACCGTTCCTGCGCAAACCGTTATTCATATTCATCAGTCGTTGAACGATATTTTCCGAGCCCCCTCTGAGCCGAAACCCTCGGCGGACGGACACCACTTCATAATCATAGAAACCAGCTGCGAAGGATCAAACGGCTTACACAAATAATCATTCATTCCGGCGGCTAAACACTCTTCCCGATCGCCCTTTATTGCATTAGCCGTTAAAGCGACGATAGGAACCCTCCGACCTTCCGGTTCGTTCTCCCTAATCTGACGCGTTGCTTGATAACCGTTCACCTCCGGCATCATGCAATCCATAAAAACCAGATCGTAATCTTTCGTCAGAACCGCATTGACGGCCTCGCGCCCGGTAGACGCCAAATCGCAGGAATATCCCGACATCTTAAGAAATTCCGCCCCGACCATCTGATTGATTTCATTATCCTCGGCCAAGAGAATCTTGACCGTTGACGTTTCACCCGCAGTTAATGGAGAAACCGACGTTGCAAAGAGACCGGCCGACGAATCGTGATCGCACGTCATACGCGCATCATGAGGAAAAAATCCATTTAGATTTTTAACCTCAAGATCAACTTCTTCGTCGATCAGACACCGAGTGAGCGGAAGATCGAACCAAAACCTAGAACCGCGTCCCGGTCGACTGTCCACCGCAATATCGCCCCCCATTAGCATAACAAGCTGCCGACAGATTCCCAACCCAAGCCCAGTTCCGCCATAACAGCGGGTGGTCGAGCGCTCTTCTTGATGAAACGGCTCAAATACTCGATTTAACTCCGCCGGAGAAATCCCCTTTCCGGTATCTCTAACCTCAAATCGGACTTTCGAGAAAACCTCATTTTCATCCTCCAAGCGAACCTGTACAACCACCTCTCCATCTGGTTCAGTGAATTTCACCGCATTGCTTATCAGATTAAAAAGCACCTGACTGATACGGGCCGGATCACCGCGAACCTTGAGCGGAACATTGCGCTGTACTACACAGGATAACTGAATTTGTCTCTCTTCCGCCTGAAGGGCAAAAAGTTGAACAGCGTCATAGGCAATGTCCCGAAGATTAAATGGTATCTGCTCAATCTCCAACATTCCTGCCTCAATCTTAGAGAAATCAAGAATATCGTTAATCACTCCAAGCAGAATCCTGGATGAACGCAGACCCTGTTGGACACAACGGCGCTGTTGCGTATCAAGCGAGCCTCGGCGTAAAAGCTTCAACATACCGATCACTCCGTTGAGCGGAGTCCGAATTTCATGGCTCATATTCGCCAGAAAGCGTGATTTTGACTGGCTTGCACTCACCGCTTCTTCCCGCGCACGCAACAAATCGGCTCGCGACTCACGCTGGTCACGGGCCTCAAGCGCTGCTTCCCCCAAGCTGGCGATAATCTTTGCTAATTCCGCATCAGCCTCCGTCCATAACCGAACTTGGCTCATTTGTTCGAAACAGATCATCCCCCGCATACGTCCTGCGCCGCATATCCCCGCGCAAATCATGGAAGCCGTCTTTCGGGAGCGCAGATAGGATTCACCCAAACAATCCGTACGAAAATCGTTAAACACGTCATCAACCACGATCAGCCGTTCCTGCTCCAGCGCTTCAAAAAAAAGTTCGCACCCCGATCGGCTGATTCTGCGCCCCTGAGTGTAGGTATGATCTTCCCCGTTGTATTCATTCAGACAGCGCAGTTCTGTGCATTCTGCATCAAAAAGCCATATTCCCACCCGCCCGACACCAAAAATCAAAGCACTCTCTTCACAAATCCGCCTCGACGCATCCATAATTTCACCGGACCGCAACGAGGCATCAGCAGCAAGCCTAAGAATCCTTTTTTCACGCTCTCCAGCAAGCAGTTCGCGCCTATGCAGCGCACAGACCATGGTATTCAGTGCCGCATCCAAACAGGTCGTCTCAATGGAAGTTTTAAGATCATCTTCAGGCTTAGTTTCTCCGTCGGCAATAGCATAGAGTCTTCTTTCAAGATTAAGAAGAGGCCTTACGAGTCGGCGAACAAATAGGTGTGAAATCGGAATAACGGCAAAGATACAAACCGTCCCAACAAGAGCAACCTGACCAAGGCTCACCCAAACGGAGGCATCTGTTTCCTTGAGCCCAGATCGGGACAGATCCACCTCATAAAAAAAACCGCACAAAGCATCAAACAGTAGAAAGGAAGAAATCGTAACCACCACAATCAGGCCAGCAAAAAAGAAGGTGCGCATATACATGCGATCAAACGTACCTATCCGTCTTCTACTCGCCTTGCCCTTTTTACTCTCAGTAACGCTGTTATGCATGCCGTTAATCTGCCCCCGTTGAACAAGAAACACAGTAAGCACTTTTTGAGCCACATAATAAGCCAAATCAGACATCGGTCACAACTTCACGCAGTATTTCAGGCATTTCGCCTTCTGCTGAATAGCGTTCAATCTGACGATTACAGACCTCGGAAAAATGAGACAAAAGACTCTCGCGCACCTGCTCCATCGCGGGACATTTATCACCCAAAACCATTTTAAGCGTCGCCACGGGTTCACCGACCAGTCCACAGGGAACAATCGTCTGAAAACCCATTAGATCGTTGCATACATTGAAGCTCATTCCATGAAACGAAACCCACTTCTTGAGACGGAACCCGATGGCCGCCACCTTGCCGACGGACGTCCACGCACCGGATTTCCCTTCCCGTCGAAAGCCCCTAACGCCATAGTCGGCTAGGGTCCGGATAGCAATCTCTTCAAGATTGTTCAGATATCCATGCGAGTCGGCCTCGTTTCCGCCCAGATAGAGAATCGGATAAAGCACCCACTGCCCCGGCCCGTGAAAGGTTACATCACCGCCTCGTTCAGCATGAAACACCTCGATACCCAGTTCACGGTATTCCTCTTTTGTTTTAAGCAGATAGTTATCGCGGCCGCGGTTGCCAAGCGTAACCACCGGGGGATGCTGAAGAATCAAAACCGTATCAGGAATCCGATCGTCCTGCCGAGCCTTCAGAAGCTGACGCTGAACGGCCAATCCCTGCTGATACGGAACGGGCTTCTCAAAATGAACAGACCATGCTTTCATTTTCCTCCCAGTCGCGGAGAGAATTCATACAGAAAAAAAAAGGAGGACTTCCATCCTCCTCAAAAGCGGTCAACAGATTGCTTAATCCTGCGGACAAAGATCTTCGTAGGAATCTGCATCCAGCAGCGCATCCACATCCGATTCATTATTCACCCTCAGCCTGAACAACCAGCCTTTTCCAAAGGCATCAATATTGATCAAATCCGGGCTCTCTTGCAACTCTTCATTAACCTCTACGACCTCTCCGGACACTGGCGCATATACATCCGCCGCAGCTTTGACAGACTCAACGACGGCCGCTTCGTCACCCGCCTCTAAAGTCGTGCCGACCTCCGGCAATTCGACAAACGTCAGGTCAGACAACTGGCTTTGCGCGAAATCGGTAATACCGATCGTTGCAATTCCCTCCTCGAGGGAAACCCATTCATGGGTTTTCGCATAGAACAGATCCTTCGGAATAGACATATTGATTCTCCTAATTATCGACCTGAAAAAAATGGAGGTGCGGATCGGACTCGAACCGATGTTCATGGATTTGCAATCCAGT
>CAYOBH010000065.1:11905-12849 GCA_964402125.1 uncultured Verrucomicrobiota bacterium | reverse complement strand
GCTCTTTGGCTGGATCCAGGACACCCTGCTGAATAATCGCGGAATGTTGGTTCAAGAGGATTTTTCCAAACCCGAAGACAATGCGTCCCTGCTGGAATTGTACAGCGCCTGGAGCCGGGAGGCGCTGTTGGCGCAATTGCCTGCAGTCGAGTCGATGAAGCTGTCGGCGTTGGCACGAGATTCTTACACCGAGCTTCGCCAGGCCGGCCGCATCATGCGTGCTTTGGCGCAAACCGACCTTGAGCGGGCCCAGACCCTGTGCAATCACCTGATGGAAATGTCCCGGATATACTATGCCATCAACGGTCAGCAAAACGAGGAACAAGAAATACTCCAATCCTTGTTTAATGAAAATGGTTATACCGAAGGGGAGTTCCAGCTCGCGGCGACTGCCGTGGCCGGAATGAAGTCGCCGGAAGCCCATCGGTGGTTTACGGAACAATATTGCTATTCCATGTTCAGTCGTGCCTACCAGCGCTATCAGGAACGCGGCATGCCCTACCAGCAGGCTCGATTGGAGGCCGCGAAGGATTGCATCCGTGCAGTGTCGGGCATCGGTGACGAGATGCCTTTTTCTGCCTACTTCCGATGGTTGCAGCAGATTGACCAGCAGTCCTACCCCGCACTGGCATCATGGATCGAAAAAATGGACGACAAGCCCAGCCCCTTGAATCTTGTTGTCGTCCTGCTCGACCCAACGGGAAACACCGATCAGATCCAGGCTTATTTGATGGACGAAAAGATGGCCGTTGAAGAGCGGTTGCAGGTGTACACGTGGATAGCCCAGCGGTTTTCCGGCCAGTTGCCGATGTTGCGCCAACTCGAATTCAACCAGGCCATGATCAAGCTGTATGATGGCGTCGACAATGTCCGGGTTCCCCAGCAAATGTATCGCATACTGCTGGAGCAGGTCATCTCTTTGGATGACGGCGAAGAGCGCGATG
>CAYOBH010000065.1:4895-11895 GCA_964402125.1 uncultured Verrucomicrobiota bacterium | reverse complement strand
CGGTTGTTGGGATTGTGGAAAGACGATAAGGTAGATGGTGCCCAATATGATACCTACAACCTTTCAAAACTATTGGAGGTTGCCGCAACAGCGGATCGATTGGACGAGGTGCGGGTTTCCATGGAAAACCAGAATATGCAGAGAGACCCCATGGTCTATGCCTTGGCGTTGCGGCAGGGATGGTATGACTGGGTCGCCGAGCGGTTGCCCAACAATATCCGCAATATGAATGGGAGAAATCTGAATGGTTCGGACATGTGGATTCCGGCAGACGCCGTCGAACATTTCGAACCCATGCTGGAATCGATCAAAAGCGATGAAACGAGGGCTGTCGTTCGACTGTTCCTTTCCGCGTTGCCGGTCAAGGGCGACGATGGAAACGCTGCTGTCGACAAGGCGCGGATTGAAGAGGCCTTTGCATTGGCCGATGAGGTGTTGGAAGATCGTGAGCTCATCCGATGGGTCATCGGGCAATATAGTTATTTGCGTCCGGCAAGCAACCTTCCGAATCTAAAGCAGAGCATCCTGAAAAGCAGGGATATGTACCTCATTCAGCAAATCTTTGGCAATGGAACCTTTAGCGAAGGCGACTTCGAGGTATTGGCCTCGGCGGTTGCGGAAATGGATTCTCCCGATCTCCGGCAGTGGTTTACTGAACAATATTGCTATTCCATGTTCAGTCGTGCCTACCAGCGCAATCAGGAACGCGGCATGCAGTACCAGCAGGCTCGATTGGAGGCCGCGAAGGATTGCATCCGCGCAGTGGCGGGCATTGGCGACGGGGTGCCCTTTTCAACCTACTTCCGGTGGATTCAGCAGATCGACCAGCAGTCCTACCCCGAGCTGGCATCATGGATTGAACAAATGGACGACAAGCCCAGCCCCTTGAATCTTGTTGTAGTCCTGCTGAATCCAACGGAAAACGCCGATCAGATCCAGGCCTATTTGATGGATGAAAAGAATGCCGTTGAAGATCGGCTGCAGGTGTACACGTGGCTATCCCAGCGGTTTTCCGACCGGTTGCCGATGTTGCGCCAACTCGAATTCAACCAGGCAATGATCAAGCTGTATGATGGCGTCGATAATGTCTGGGTTCCCCAGCAAATGTATCGCATACTGCTGGATC
Source organism: uncultured Verrucomicrobiota bacterium (assembly GCA_964402125.1). GTDB lineage: Bacteria > Verrucomicrobiota > Kiritimatiellia > Kiritimatiellales > Pontiellaceae > Pontiella. The sequence goes on along the minus strand of CAYOBH010000065.1, from coordinate 10,769 downwards.
AGGTCATCTCCTTGGAAGACGGCGAAGAGCGTGATGCCTGGGTAGACCGGTTGTTGGGATTGTGGAAAGACGAAAAGGTCGATGGCATCCAGTATGATACCTACAGCCTTTCAAAACTATTGGAGGTTGTCGCAACGGCGGGTCGGTTGGACGAGGTGCGGGTTTTCATGGAAAAGGAGGAAGTGCAGACGGAGCCCATGATCTATGCCATGGCGCTACGGCAGGGATGGTATGACTGGGTTGCCGAGCGGTTGCCCAACACTATCCGCAACATGAATGAAAGAAGTTTTAGTAGTCCGGACATGTGGATTCCCGCAGGTGCCGTTGAACATTTTGAAGTCATCCTGGAGCAGGTGAAGGATCCCGACCTGCGATTGGCCGTTGGAATAATCCTTTCAGCCCTGCCGGTGAAGGATGCGGAAGGTACTGTGAAGGTCGATCAGAAACGGCTGACGAATGCATTGGCGCTGGCGGATGAATCATTGGAAGAAATGGCAATGATCAATTGGACGTTGAACACGGCAATGCAAATACAATCGACCAGCAATATGGTTCGGTTAAGCACCATCGTTGCCGAAAGCATGGATATCGATCAAGTACTGAATACTCTATCTCTGAACGTTGTTTCCTTCGATGACTGGATGGAAGCGCGCTCCCACTTTCTTGCATATTTGGTTTATATTGATTCCCTGGCCGACAACGGTGATGTGGACAAGTTTCGAAAAGTGGTTGAGAAGATCAGTCAGATCCAGTTTGTGCAGGGGGGGATGGACCTTGAGAGTGATCTGGATCATTTTCTGAAAGCTCTTTTCATAAATGCGGAGCGGTTTGATGACGCCGCCCTGAAAGAGCAAATCGAGGAGTTGAAGGCGCGGTTTGAGCGGGAGAATGATGCGATCAGAATAAACAATGAGCCGCAGGTTCAGGGTGTTGTACGGCGGATACCAATACCAGCTTTTTGACACGATGTCGGGATGCGGAGTTAAAGGATTAAATGGAAACGAGAAGACGGATAACGGCGTTTGCCCGGAATGGCCATGAGCAGCTCAACCGTGCCGAAAAGGTGCGGGCGGTTTTGTGGTCGGCCATGGCGTTTGGCGTCATTGCGCTGCTGGCGGAGCTGGCGTTCGTGCTACGCGGGCATCGCGTGCTTCTGCCGGTTCTTCTGGTTCCCTTGATTGTTTCCGCTACCGTGGCGGTTGGGTGCTATGTCCGCTTCCGCTATTCCTATCGGCAGGCCGTCGGGCACATGGATCGGTTTTTCAACCTGAAGGATGGGTTGGTGACGGCCGACGAGCATATCCGGGAAGACCGCAGGGGAGAAATCCATGAACTCCAGTTGCGGCATACGGAGCGCATGATCGAACCGCTCGACCCGGTCCGGCTCAAGCCCCGTTTCCCTCGCCGGTTGCTGGCGGTTTCCCTTGGACTGTTCATGGCCTCGCTCGGACTGTTGTTCGTGGACGATTCCGAAGCGGTGCAGGAGCAGCAGATGGAGGAAGAGACCGTTCTCGCGCTTTCCGAGCGGGTGGCCGAGGAGCTGGAGCAGGTTCTGGAGGAGATGGCGGAACAGGAGATTCCCGAACTTCGGGAATTGGTGGAAGACCCGTCCATGCGGCAGTTGATCGAGGATTTCCAGGGCGGGAACGACCGAAAGGCGGCCATGCGTAAATTGTCGGAGATCGACCGGCGTCTGGCCCGCATGCAGAAGGAATTGGATACGCGGGCCGATGAAAACTATCTGATGGAGCTGGCAGAACAGTTGCGGCAGAGCCGGGAGACGGCTGCGTTGGGCAATGCGCTCGCCAAGCAGGACTACCGCGAGGCGGCGGAGATGCTCGAAGGCATGCAATTGGACGAGCAGTCGGGTGCCGAACAGCGCGCGGCGCTGGAAAAGATGGCGGCCCAGATTGGCGAGACCGAGAAGAACATGTCGCAAAACGAAAGCGCGAGCCGGCGCAATGCCCAGGAGATGGCGCGGCAAATCCAGAAAATGGCCCAGGAGCAGCAAGCTTCCGGGAAGGGAGAGCAGCGGCCGGAAGAGTCGGGCCAGGAGTCCGGAAGCGAGGGGCAACCGTCGGAACAGCAGGGACAGGAATCCAGCCAAACCCGCAACGACGTCAACGAATCAATGCAGCGCAACGGTAATTCCATGCGGCAGGTCGCCGCCCGTAGGGAGGCCCGATCCGCATTGAATCAACTCTCCCAGGCGGTTCGCCAAGGCCAAAACCAGATGAGCGGCCAAGGCCAGCAACCGGGCCAGGGCCAGGGACAACAACCCGGCGAAGGCCAGGGCCAAGGGCAGAAGCCCGGTGAACAACCCGGCGGACAACCCGGCGGCAAGGGAGCCGGCGAAGGGGTTGATCGTTCACGTCGTCCGCCCGGGGAATCGAGTCCCTCCGAAGGAAACCTGGAGCATCTCTCCGGGCAATTGGGCGAAGGGGAATCGGAAAAGATGGTCGAGGATGCGGCTTCCGGTACAGGCGTCTCTTCGGGATTGGGCATGGGTCGGGGCGACGTGGGCTACGAGCAAAAGCTAGAGGATTTTGTGCGGCGCGAGGATGTCCCCGAAGAGATGAAATATGGTGTGAGGAGCTATTTCCAGCAGATCCACGAATTGGAGACGGAGTAGGAATTTACAGCGGCAATTTAAAACGCAAAGGAGCGGGTATGGAGCAAACCAAGGATGTCGAAGAGCGGATCGAGCGTTTTGCGCAGCGGTTTACGCTGATGCAGGAGGAGATTGGGCGGTTTATCGTGGGGCAGCGGGAGATTGTCGAGCGGGTGCTGACGGCGGTCATTGCCGGAGGGCACGTGCTGCTGGAAGGGGTTCCCGGACTGGGGAAGACCGCTCTTGTGCATACGCTCTCCCAAGTGATGGACCTAGACTTCAAGCGCATCCAGTTTACGCCGGACCTGCTGCCCGCCGACATTCTCGGCACCAACATCATGGTTGATCGCGGCGGTAGTAAGGTGTTTGAATTCCAGCGCGGGCCCATCTTTACGCACATCCTGCTGGCCGACGAAATCAACCGGGCCACGCCCAAAACGCAATCGGCATTGCTGGAGACGATGCAGGAAAAGACCGTGACCGTGGGCGGAACGAGTCACCGGATGGCGCGGCCCTACTTCGTGTTGGCGACCCAGAATCCGATTGAAATGGATGGAACCTATCCGCTGCCCGAAGCGCAGCTCGACCGCTTTTTCTTCAAACTTTCCGTCAGTCTGCCCAACCACGAGGAGATGGGCATGATCCTCGAACGGACGACCGGGGTCGAACGTCCTGCAATCAGCAAGGTCATTTCGGGCGGAGAAATCCTGGAGATGGAGCGTACCGCCGCCGAGGTTCCGGTCGCCCAAGAGGTGCGCGACTATCTTGTCCGCATGGTGCTCTCCACCCATCCGAACAACGAGCATGCCCCGCACGACGTGGCCCGATATGTCCGCTACGGGGCTTCGCCGCGCGCTGCCCAGACACTGCTGGCCGCCGCCCGCATCCGGGCGTTGACGCAAGGGCGCTACCATGTCGCCCGCGAAGATGTGAACGAGGTCGCGGTGCCCGCCTTGTGCCACCGGGTCCTGTTGAATTTCGAGGGCGAAGCCGAGGGCATCTCCACCTCCGACATCATTTGGGGATTGGCCGACTGATGCTTACCGATCCGGAGTTCCTCAAGCGGTTGGAAACCCTCTTTCTTTTGACCCGCAAGGTATTGGGCGGCTCCATGCGCGCCGACCGCCGCAGCCTGCGCAAGGGAAGCGGAATCAATTTCGCCGACTATGCCGAATACCATCCCGGCGACGACTATCGCCATGTGGATTGGAACATTTATGGTCGGCTCGAAGCATTGGTTGTGAAGCTCTACGAGCTTGAGGAGGATGTGACGGTTCATTTCCTGCTCGATTGCAGCCGCTCGATGGAGACCAAATTTCTTTTTGCACGGCAGATCGTGGCGGCGCTGGCCTATATCGCGCTCTCCTGCCACGACAAGATTTGCATCCACTCCGTGTCGGATCAACTAGGTTCCATCCTCCGCCCCGCGCATGGGCGCGGCAAGGTGTTCCCGATGCTGCGGACGCTGGAAGATACACCGTTGGCCGGTGTGGATACGGATTTGAAGGGATGCGCGAAAACTTTCCAGCAGCAGGTCAAGCGTGCCGGGGTCTGCGTGGTCGTGTCCGACTTCCTGGTGCCCGGGGGCTACGCCGAAGCCATCAAGCTGCTGCAATGGGGACGGCACGATGTCTTCTGCATCCAGACGCTGGACTGCGGCGAGACCGGATGTAATTGGAAAGGCGATGTCGAGCTGGAGTGCATGGAGAGCGGTGCGCGGCGCAAGGTAACCATCACTTCGGACGAAGCCGCCCGCTTTTCGGCCGCCATGAAGGCGTGGAACGAGGGATTAAAATCGGAGTGCTCCCGGCGCGGCGTTGGTTTTGTCCAGGCGTTTTCCGAAGTGCCGTTTGATCGCGTCGTCGAGGTCATCCTGCGGAAGGGGGGACTGGTGGCATGAGTTTTCTGTTTCCCCAGTTCCTCTGGGCGCTGGCGGCACTGGTTCCGCTGACGCTGGTCTATCTGATCAAGGTGCATCCCTTGCGCCGCCGGACCAGCGCATGGTTCCTGTGGGAGGGCATTTTCCAGGAACGGCGGGCTGCTTCCCTTCTGCAAAAATTGCGCGACTGGCTGAGTCTGCTCCTGATGGTGCTGGCCTTTGTCTGCCTGGTGCTGGCGCTGTCGCAGCCCATCCTGCACGACGGGGATTCGGCGGAGCGGTTGGTGCTGATCGTCGATAACAGTCTCAGCATGAACGCGGATGGACGCTTTGCCGAAGCGCGGCGGGCGGCGCAGGGCGTTGTACGCTCGCTTCCGGCGGGTGGGCGCGCGGCGGTTTTTTCGCTCAATGCGGAGCTCGTTTCCGCAACGGGGTTCACAGAAAGCCGCCGGGAACTGATGCGCGGGATCGACGCCATCGAGCCGTGCGACGCGCCGCTCAAGATCAGTGCGCTCAGCCAATTTTTCCGGGACCAAGGCTCCGGCCACCAGCAGCGTGTTCTCCTCTTTTCCGATGGGTGTTTCGCCGGCGTCGAGCGGCTGCCGGAGGGGATCGAGCTGGTGCAGGTAGGCGGGCCCGAGGATAATATCGGGATCGTCTCTTTCGATGTGCGCCGCATCCCGGGAGCGGATCGCCCCTTGGGCGTCTTCTTCCGTCTCTATTCCGGATACGATCACGAGGTTGAAGTCGATGCACTGCTTTCATTCGGAACGGAGGACGATATCCGGCGGGTTGTTCCTGTGACCTTGGAGCCGGGATTGAACGATCCGGTCATTATGGACCTGTCCGATGCCGAGGCGGGCCGCTGGATGCTCACGCTGGAGCATGGCGATGCGCTTCCAAGCGATAATATTGCCTATGCCGTGGTGCCGGAGGACGATCCCGTGCGCGTAGCGGTGCGCGCTCCGGAGACCCATGTGTTCTGGCAGCTGTGCGTCGAGGCGTTTGGCGATGGCGTGAACGGGCTCGAAATGGTTTCGGAAGATGCGGAGCTTGAACTGTGCCGCGGGGAAATTGCAACAGCGACAGCGCCCCGCCTAGCCCTCTTTGCCCCGGCCGGCGAATCGCCGTTCTGGAACCGGGTTGACGGCGAGGGGATCAATTCCTCCGTTCATGTCGTGATTCCGTCACATCCCCTCGTTCGCTACGCAAACCTTGATGGCATCGTATTGGGGGGTGTCCGGCAGATAGATCTTCCGGAGCAGGCCGTGGTCGTCGCGGAAACCGACGACGGGATTCCGCTGATCTACAAAACCTCGCAGGGCGACTCCTCCGCCTACGTGTTCAACTTTGATCCGGCGCAAAACCAGTTTTTCCTGAATCC
>CAYOBH010000065.1:0-4795 GCA_964402125.1 uncultured Verrucomicrobiota bacterium | reverse complement strand
TGGTTTTGGAATGCCTGCTCTACCACCGCAGAAAGGTCGGCTGATGGAATTCATTACGCTATATCCGCTGTGGTGGTTGCTGGTCATTCCCGCGTTGGCGCTTGCCTACCGCTGGACGCTGTCGGACCGCCCGTTGAAGTTCAGGCGGCCGGCATTCCTGATGCGCTGCCTTGCACTGGTGCTGGTTGTATTGGCCTTGTGCAGCCCATACCTGAAACGCCGTACCGATGCCCTGCACATCATTCATCTTGTGGATGTCTCCGAATCCGTCGATCTGAATTCCAGTATCGATGCATTGAAGAATATCCGGCACATGGAGGATCGCTTGCGGAGTTCCGATACCTCGGAAACCTTTGTGTTCGCCGATGGCATCCGTCCGGCCCAGATCGAGGAAGCGATTGAGCAACTGAAGACGTGGCGCGATACCGTCTCCGACGATCTCTTCCGACGGGAAACACGCATAGCCGAGGCGTTGCGCGCAGCCCGGATCTCCTTCCCCGCCGGCAAATTGCGGCGACTGGTGCTCTATTCCGATGGAATCCCGACGGCGGGGCCGGTCGATGGAGAGCTGCGGCGGATGGAACGCGAAGGCGTCGAGGTTTCCTTTGTCGGTCTGCGGCGCGTACAGCAGCCCGAGGCTTCCGTCGCGGAACTGGTTCCTTCTTCCACCAGCGTCTATGCCGGTGAGCGGTTGCGCCTGACGACCCGCCTGACAGCCAATGTTCCCATGAAGGCGCAGATCCGGCTCGTCAATCGGGGCGTGGTCTATGAACAGCAGGAGATTGAACTCGATCCGGAGGGCGAAAACCGGTTTGCCTTCGATGTGGTGGTGCAGTCCGAAGACGATCCGTTGTGGCAGGTGGAGCTGGTTCCGGAGGAGGATCGGTTTCCTGCCAACAATGTGGCGGGGTGCGAGGTCGATGTGGCGGGGCAGGCGCGGATTCTGGTGTTGCATGATACGCCCAGCGAGATGCGTCACTTTCGGAAAGCACTTGAAAAACAGGGGTTCAATGTGGATGTCCGTACGCCGATCGGGTTGCCGGCGTCGATGGATGGGTTGCTGGGGTTCGATGCTATCGTGCTGGCGAACATTCCCGCAACGGAAATACCCGAACGCTCCATGAACGACATAAAGCGCTACGTTACCGATTTTGGCGGGGGCTTCCTGATGATGGGCTCCGACAACAGTTTTGGCTTGGGGGGATACTACAAGACACCGGTGGAGGATGTCCTGCCGATCATTTCCCGCTTTGAAAAGGAGAAGGAGACGCCTTCGATGGCCATGGCGCTGGTGATCGACAAGTCGGGCAGCATGTCCGATGTGCCGATCGAGCTCGCGCGCCAGGCAGCCAAGGCCACGGTGGAGCTTTTGAGCCCGCGCGACAAGATCGCGGTGATCGGGTTCGATTCCTTGCCGTTCATTGCCTGCGACATGACGCCGGCTTCCGACATCGGGAGGATACAGGATGCCATCGACTCGCTGGACGCGAACGGCGGGACGAGTATGTATCCGGCGATGGAGGAAGGAGAGCGCATGCTGCGCGGCGCCGGGACGCGGATTCGCCACATGATCCTGCTGACGGATGGCCAGAGTACTCCCGGTGATTTCGAAGGGTTGGCGGAAAGCATGGCGATGTCGGGCATGACGGTGTCAACCGTTGCGCTGGGCGGCGGTGCCGCCGGCGAACTGCTGGAGCGGATTGCCAGGATTGGGCAGGGGCGCTACTACGAGACAATGGATCCCTCCACCGTTCCCCAGATTTTTACCAAAGAAACCATGGAGGTATCGCTTTCGGCCATCAAGGAGGAGCCGGTCCTGCCGGTTCCGGTCAATACGTTTGGGTTTTTGGAAAACATCGATTTCGATGAAGTGCCGTACCTGCTGGGCTACGTGATGACCCGCGTCAAGCCCACGGCGCTGGTGCATCTCATCTCCGATGGCGGCGATCCCTTGCTGGCCTCCGGGCAGTATGGCTTGGGTACCGGTATGGCGTTCACGTCCGATGCCACGGAGCTGTGGGCCGGCGAGTGGGTGGAGTGGAACGGCTTTGGCCCGTTCTGGGCCCAGGTCATGCGCCGCTGCATCCGCAAGGACAAGGGATTGGGTATTGCCGCACGCATGGTCGAGGAGCCCGACGGACTCCGGTTGCTGGTGGATTGCCGCGATCAGGCGTTGCGCCCGCTGAACCGGGTCGATTTTCTGGGCACAGGCCTGACGGAATACGGCAGTGAAACGCAATTCCAGATGGAGCAGACGGGCTTGGGGCGCTACGAGGCATTCCTTCCCATGGTTGAAAAGCGCAACGGCTCCTTCCAGGTGCTGGACAAGGCTTCGGGCAATTACCGGACCTTGACCTGGCGGCGCAACTATCCGGATGAATACCGCCTGTCGACCCAGGTGCCGGAGCGGATAGAGTCGCTCCCTCCCTATGACGAGGAAATGGTGTTGAGGCGCGAGGGATCGGTTCGGCGCTATCTTCCCGCCCGCCACTACGTTGTCTTTGCCGCGATCGCTGCTGCGATCCTTGGCATCCTATTCCGACGACTTGGCTGATCAAAACCAACCGCCATGCTGCCGCGCTGTTCTCTTGAAGAGTCTCCCCTGAGGGGGAGGCTGGATCGTTTCATCACCGGATCGGCAAGGCGCAGGCACAGGCCGAAATGCGAGAAACGGTAAGGGAACTGTTTCGCCGTCGAAAGAGTGCTAAGAGGATCTCTACCGAGCTGTATCTGCCGAATCGTCTGTGCTTTTTTCCGGCGTCGACAGCGGCTCGGAATGTTCCGGCAGCTTACCCGTTTTAAGGATCGAATCGACCTCCTCGAAATCGAGCACTTCGCGTTCAAGAAGCAGTTCCGAAAGGTTTACCAACTGCTCCTTGTGTTCGACCAGAATCTGCATGCAGGCATCATAGGATTCGGTCAGAATGCGCTGCACTTCGGCGTCGATTTTTTGGGCCGTCACTTCGCTGTGTTCATGTGCGCCACTGATGCCTTGGCCGAGGAATACGGGCTGGCTGTGGCTGCCGAGATTTTGTGGTCCAAGCAGTTTGCTCATGCCGTATTCACAGACCATGGCGCGGGCAATGGCGGAGGAGCGTTCAATATCGTTATGCGCTCCGGTAGTCACATCGCCAAAAATCAGTTCTTCAGCGGCGCGTCCGCCCATGAAGGAGATAAGATTGGCTTCGAGCCGTTTCTTCGACTGCGTGTACCGATCCTTTTCGGGCAACTGCATGGTTGCGCCAAGTGCGCGACCGCGCGGAATAATAGTGACCTTATGGATCGGCTCGCAGTCGGGCGTGTAGTACATCGCAATGGCGTGTCCGGCTTCATGATAGGCGGTAAGCTTTTTCTCTTCGGCGTCCAGCACATGGCTGCGACGCTCACGGCCCCACATCACCTTATCGCGCGCCTCTTCCATATCCTGCTGCTCCACAAATTCAGCCCCACGGCGCGAGGCCAGCAAAGCGGCTTCGTTCACAAGGTTCGCCAAATCCGCTCCGGAGAATCCGGGCGTTCCGCGCGCAGTTTTCTTGAGTTCGACCTGATCCGAAAGGCGGACATTGCGGACGTGAATTTTGAGAATCTGTTCGCGGCCTTCAAGCGTCGGCAGATCCACCACGACCTGACGGTCAAAGCGTCCGGGGCGCAGCAGGGCGGGGTCGAGTACATCCGGGCGGTTGGTGGCCGCCACAATAATGATGCCTTCCTGCGTGTCGAAACCATCCATTTCCACCAGCAGCGCGTTGAGGGTCTGCTCGCGTTCGTCGTGTCCGCCGCCGATTCCACTGAAGCGGCTGCGGCCTACAGCGTCAATTTCGTCGATGAAAATAATACACGGCGCGTTTTTCTTGCCCTGCTCAAACATATCGCGGACGCGCGAGGCACCGATCCCGACAAACATTTCAACAAAATCGGAACCGCTGATGGTGAAGAACGGTACATCGGCTTCGCCGGCGACCGCTTTGGCCAGCAGCGTTTTGCCGGTTCCCGGCGATCCGGAGAGCAGCACGCCCTTGGGCATTTTACCGCCGAGCTTCTGGAACTGCTTGGGGTCTTTCAGAAATTCAACGATTTCCTGAAGCTCCTCCTTCGCTTCATCCACACCGGCAACCTGCTTAAAGGTGATTTTATTTTTATCCTGCGTCAGCAGCTTGGCCCGGCTCTTTCCAAAGCTCATGGTTCCGCGCCCGGCATTTTTCAGCTGCCGGATAAACACAAAATAGATAATGGCAAAAATGAGGATGATGGGGCCGATCTGAACCAATATAAAGGTGAGCATCGAGTTCGGAAGTTTGGTTTGAATCGTAACGCCGTGCTTGTCGAGCAAGTCCGAAAGTTTTTCATCATTAATTGGCGGAATGGGGATTATGAATTCCGTCATTTCACCGTTATCATTTTTATACTGGCCCGTAACGAAGGGGTTTCCTGAGTTGTCACGAGAGAACACAACTTTTGTGATATTGCCTTGCTCAATTCTGCGTTTAAACTCGTCGTATCCCATCTGATCATTACTTTTGGGAGTGGCGAGAAAATGTGTAACCACCAGAAAGATCGAAATGAGGAGAAACGAAATACCCAATCCGCGCATCGGCATAGGCGGGGGGGCTTTCCGTCCGGGCTTATTCAATTTGGGGTCGTTGGGTTGTTGATTATCCGCCATAGTTTTTTCTTTCGTTATAAATCAGTGCGGAAACCTAGCATTGACGTTTTGCGAATGCAACGCTTACAACGCAACTCTGGTGAATTGACAAACTAAGTGAGCCTCCCCCGGAACGGAAGGAGCTCATTTACT
>CAYOBH010000064.1:0-13044 GCA_964402125.1 uncultured Verrucomicrobiota bacterium | reverse complement strand
GGCGTGAGCGTTCCGCCGAAGAAATAGCACGTCCGTCATGTAGTTGGTTTTTGAAAAATGGAGAATAACCTATGAAGACTCATTGTAATCCTTTGACCGGGAGCGCGACCTGCACGGCCGGGCAATCCCCAATCCGTGATGTAAAAAAAGCATCCTTGGTTGCCTGTTTGCTGCTGTGTGCATCGGCGGCGTTTGCGCAGGTCGCCCGTGTGGATTCGCCAAACGGGAAGATATCTGTTGGCGTTGATAGCCGGAAGGAAACCAGCGAATGGTTCCTGGCCGTCAAGTACAAGGAGCAGACCGTCATTCCGGAAATCAGTCTGGGCCTTGTTCGTAGCGACCAGTCCTTTGGCGCGGATCTCAAGTTCATCGGTACCGATGCGCCGAAGCGGATCGAAGAAAAGCATGCGGCGATCCACGGGAAGCGCAGCGAGTGCACCAACAGCGCCAACGAAGTGGTTCTGCACTTCGAGAACCCGGACAAGAGCAAGCTCGATGTCATCGTCCGCGCATATAATGACGGCGTGGCCTTCCGCTATGCGTTCCCGGAAGGCGAGGGGAGTTATGTGGTGAAGGACGAGCTGACGGCCTACACGATTCCGGAAGATGCAAAACGCTGGATGGAAAGGTGGGTGCCTTCGAACGAAAATCTCTACACGACCATGGCAAACGGCGATCTCCAGCAGGAGTGGGGCTATCCCGCGCTGTTCAACATGGGCGGTGACGATGGTTGCTGGGTTCTGCTTCACGAAGCCGATGTGGACCGCCGTTACTGCGGTTCCAAGCTGAGCAACAGGGCGGATAAGAATGCGTACAAGATCACCTTCCCGGATCAGCGCGACGGCAATGGGCTTGGCGAATCGCAGCCGACGATCAACCTGCCATGGGAGTCGCCGTGGCGCGTGATTATTCTGGGCAGCTTGGCGGATATCGTCGAATCAACGCTGGTGAACGATGTTTCCACGCCGTCAAAGATCGGCGACGCGGAATGGGTCAAGCCGGGCAAGGCGTCCTGGAACTATTGGTCGCAGAACCACGGCACCAAGGATTTCAAGGTGGTTTGCGAATTTGCGGATCTTGCCGCCGAGATGGGCTGGCCCTACACGCTGATCGACTGGGAGTGGGATTCCATGGGGAACGGCGGCAATCTGGAGGATGCGCTGAAGTACATCCAGTCGAAGGGCGTCAAGCCGCTGATGTGGTACAACTCCGGCGGTCCGCACACCGGGGTGCCTGCAACGCCGCGCGACCGCATGCTGACGCATGAATCGCGCATGAAGGAATTCGCCAAGCTCAAGGAGCTGGGCGTGGTCGGCGTGAAGGTGGACTTTTTCGAGAGCGAAAAGCAGGATATGATCGACTACTATCTCGACATCCTCGAAGACGCCGCGCAGTTTGAAATCATGGTCTATTTCCACGGCTGCATCGTTCCGCGCGGCTGGTCGCGCACCTATCCCAACCTGATGACGCTCGAAGGGATTCGCGGGGCGGAGTGGTACAACAACGGACCGCAGTTCACCCGGCCTGCGCCGGAGCACAACACGATTGTCACCTTCACCCGCAACGTCGTTGGGCCGATGGATTATACGCCGGTCACCTTCACCGATTCGCAGTTTCCGCACATTACCTCCTTCGGCCACGAGTTGGCGCTGAGCGTCGTGTTTGAATCCGGTATCCAACATTTGGCCGACCGCCCGTCGGGGTATCGGACGCTGCCGGACGCCGCAAAAACCTTCCTCAAAGAAGTCCCCGCGGCATGGGATGACACCAAGCTGTTGGACGGATATCCGGGACGCGACGCCGTTGTCGCCCGCCGCAAGGGCGATACGTGGTACATCGGCGCAATCAACGCGGAGGAGAAGGAAAAGCTCCAAGTGCTCGATCTTGGTTTCCTTCCTGAAGGGACCACCTATCAGATGACGCTGATTGCCGACGGTGAAAAGGAGCGCGAGTTCGATATCAAAACCATGAAGGTTGAACGCTCCGTTTCTCCTGAAATAAAAATGCTTCCACGCGGCGGTTTTGCGGTTTCACTGAAGCCGATGAAGGAGTAGTTTGTGATATGAACAAGTAGATAAAGGAAACTACAAGGGAGATGATCATGATGAATATGGGAAAATATGGGCAATCAATCCGGATTGCACTGCTGTGCGCCGGAACAATGCTGTTTTCGCTGGGCAGCTTGGCCGATGAGATCGGTTCGTCCGGCTGCGGGCCGGCGTTTACGCTGCGCGGCGATATCATGCATGCGGAGCACAGCGATGCCGGACCGGTGAAGAATGCAACCGATCCGCTGATGTACGCGGCGGAGGTCTATGGAAACAGTTTTACCGCGTTTGTGCCGGGGTTGCCCGAAGGCATCTACACGGTGGAGGTCTATCTCGCCGAAACCTATTTCACGGAAGCAGGCGCGCGGGTGATGGATATTTTCTGCGGCAACGAGGTGCTTGCGGAGGATCTGGATCTGGTCGCGAAGGTTGGACCGCTCACGGAATATGTGATTCGTAAGGAAGTGGTTCATCGGGAAGATGTCATCGATGGGCCGATCAGCATCCGCTTTGAGGCGAAGGTCGACAACGCCAAGCTGAACGCGATCCGTATCAAGGCCGATGGCGCGGTGGTGGCCTGTGTCAATGCGGCTGATTTCCGTCTGTCGGCGGATGCTTCGGTATCTGCGGTTCCGTCCGTTGATAATCCGGTGGTGTATACGGATACCACGAAGCCGTTCAGCGTCCGGATCGATGACCTGGTCGGGCGGATGTCGCTCGGCGAGAAGGTTTCCCAGTTGATGAATTCCGCGCCCGCGATCGAGCGGTTGGGCGTACCGGGCTACGACTATTGGAACGAATGTCTCCACGGGGTCGCGCGCGCGGGCCACGCCACGGTGTTTCCGCAGGCGATCGGCATGGCGGCGATGTGGGATGCGGAAATGCTCCATACCGTTGCCGATACGATCGCCACGGAAGGGCGCGCCAAGAACAATGCGGCGCGCGAAAAGAATCCGACCACGGCAAAATACTATGGACTGACCTTCTGGACCCCGAACATCAATATTTTCCGCGATCCGCGCTGGGGGCGGGGGCAGGAGACCTATGGCGAGGATCCCTATCTCACCAGCCGGCTCGGCGTGGCGTTCATTCAGGGATTGCAGGGCGACGATCCCAAATATGTGAAGGCGATGGCGTGCGCCAAGCACTACGCGGTGCACAGCGGTCCTGAAAAGGAACGCCACACGTTTGACGCCGTTCCCTCGGAGCGGGATCTGTACGAAACCTATCTGCCCCAGTTCGAGGCGGCCGTGCGCGAAGGCAAGGTCGGGATCGTGATGTCGGTCTACAACGCCGTGTACGGAGTCCCCGGTCCCGCCAGCAAATTCCTACTGACGGACCTGCTGCGTGATAAATGGGGATTCGACGGGCACGTGGTCTCCGACTGCGGTGCTGTGCGCGACATCTGGGTGAACCACAAATATACCGGAACCGCTGCGGAGGCGAGCGCGTTGGCCATCAAGGCCGGGAACGACATCAATTGCGGATCGGCCTACGCGGCGCTGACGGATGCCGTGGGTCTGGACCTCGTGACCGAGGAGGAGATCGATACGGCGCTCAAGCGGGTGATCAAGTCGCGCTTTGTGCTGGGGCTGTTCGATTCGCCCGACGAGTGCGAATACCTGAAGATTCCCGCCTCGGAAAACGATTCGCCGGAGCACAGCCAGATTGCACTGGAAGCGGCGCGCAAGTCGATGGTGCTGCTCAAGAACGAAGGCGTTCTTCCGCTGGACCGGCGTAAGATTAAGCAGATTGCGGTGATCGGTCCCAACGCCGATTCCGTTGCGGCGCTGCTCGGAAACTACAATGGCGATCCCTCCAGCCCGATCACGATCCTGAAAGGCATCCAGGCCGCCGCAGGGGATGGAATCAAGGTCGTGTATGCCCGCGGCTGTCCGGCGGCGATTCGGCGCAATCAGAGTTTTGATCTCTCCTCCAACGAAGCCAAGGAAGCGCTCGCGCTGGCGGAAAAATCGGACGTGGTGCTTTATGTGGGCGGGCTCGACGCCAATCTGGAAGGCGAGGAGATGCGCAATACCATGGTTGGGTTCGACAATGGCGATCGCACGATGATTGAACTGCCTGCACCGCAGGAGACGCTGCTCAAGGGGTTGGCGGAAACGGGCAAGCCCGTGGTGTTCGTCAACCTGAGTGGCAGCGCGATTGCCATGCCGTGGGCCGCGGAAAACATTCCGGCGATCCTGCAGGCGTGGTATCCCGGCCAAAACGGCGGAAGTGCGGTGGCCGATGTTTTGTTTGGCGATTACAATCCCGCAGGACGGCTGCCGATCACGTTCTATCGCTCGACGGACGATCTCCCGGACTTCAGGGACTATTCCATGGAAAACCGGACCTATCGCTACTTCGAGGGCAAGCCGCTCTATGCGTTCGGCCATGGCCTGAGCTATACCCGCTTTGACTACAGCAAGGCCGAAACCTCCGCAGCGCAGATGGCTCCGGACGGGTCGGTCAAGGTGCGCGTGCGCATCACCAATGCCGGCGACCGCGCGGGTGACGAAGTGGCGCAGCTCTACGTCCGCCATCTCGAATCCCCGATCGATCAACCGTTGCGCAGCTTGGCGGGTTTCAAGCGGGTGTCGCTCGAAAAGGGCGCCTCGACCATTGTCGAGTTCGACCTCCCCGCTTCCGCGCTGCGCTATTGGGATGAGGAGCGCGATGAATATGTGGTCGCTCCCGGCAACTTCGAAATCCAGGTCGGTGCCGCTTCGGACGACATCCGTTCGATCATCCGCATGACGATTGCCGAATAGAAATGGTCATTGAAATGAGCGACAAGGGCTTTATACCGCCACACGGCGGTTATCAGGAGCTGCTCTCCTATCAGCGGTCGGTGGTGGTCTATGACGCCACCGTCGCTTTTTGCCGCGACTTTTTTCAGAAGTACGACCGCACCATCGACCAGATGGTGCAAGCCGCTCGCAGCGGAAAACAAAACATTATCGAAGGCAGCATGGCTTCCGGCACATCGAAGGAAACCGAACTCAAGCTCACCAATGTGGCCCGTGCCAGTCTGGAGGAACTGTTGGAAGACTACCGCGACTTTTTGCGTACCCGGCAGGCTGAAGAGTGGGATAAAAACAGCAAGGAAGCCTTGTTCGTGCGCGGACTGGCCTCGGGCAAAATCCAGCTGAATGAAGATGGGACCAAGGCGACAAAGGCGACCCATGGGCAAAGACAAGATATGTCCCGTTCGTCCCATACGTCACCGGTGATCACCTACGACGCCTTTCGCTCGTTCGAGACTCGTCCGGCGGACGTGCGGGCAAATGTTGTCATTTGCCTCATTCACCAGACCAACTATCTACTTGATCAGCAGATTCGAAAATTGGAACAGGATTTTTTGCAGGAGGGGGGCTTACGGGAGCGAATGACCCGCGCCCGCATCGAAAGCCGGAACACTCAAAAGGGAAGGCGCTGAGTTCGGAGGAGCGGGCGCGCGACGGAACGGAAATTCTACAGGCATATATTTGTAAAATTAGTGACACAGACGGCCCGAAAAAGCGCTTAAAGGATTTGGAAACTGTTCTGATCCGAAGGATCTAAAATCAGTAACCGTTGAGGTATTATTGTGAGACATTGTGTTATAGCCGCTTTTGTATTCAGTTCTCTTGCGCTTTCGGCTCAGGAGTTGACTCCGCTTCTGGATTGGGAAAATCCGGCGGTTCTGGGGATCAACAAGGAAAAGGCGCACGCTACGTTTGTGCTGCCGAGTGAAAAGACGGACGACCCGAGGGTGGTTTCGCTCAACGGGCTCTGGCGTTTCAAGTGGTCGCCCGATCCCGAATCCCGCCCGGTGGATTTCTTCAAGGAAGATTATTCGGTGGCGGAGTGGGATCTGATCCAAGTGCCGGGCAATTGGCAGATGCAGGGCTTCGGCCTGCCCATCTACACCAACATGAAATATCCCTTCAAAGCCGATCCGCCCAGGGTGACCGGCGAACCGCCGCAAAATTTCTACAGCTACGACCATCGCAATCCCGTTGGAAGCTATTGCACGACCTTCGAGGTGCGGGAGGAATGGCTGAACCAACAGGTTTTCTTGAATTTCGCGGGAGTAAAGTCGGCGTTCTATCTCTGGATCAACGGCGAAAAAGTGGGCTACAGCCAAGGTTCCATGGTTCCGTCCGAGTTCGACGTGACCTCCTTTGTCCGTCCGGGTGAAAATAAGCTGGCGGTCGAGGTCTACCGCTGGTGCGATGGAAGCTATCTGGAAGATCAGGACATGTGGCGGCTGAGCGGTATTTTCCGCGACGTCGATCTCTTCATTCGTCCGCAGACGTTTATTCAGGACTTCATCGTTCAGGCGCTTCCCAACGATGCGTTGGACCAGGCGCAGGTCTCCATCAATGTCGCGATCGAAAACCGGGCTGATGTTGCTGCCGAGGAGTTGAGCGCCGAAGCCTTGATCTACGGTCATCAGGTTCGCATTGCCCTGTCGTCGGATTTGGAGCCGATCGATACTACTTCGCAAGGGACGGTCAGCTTGGAAGCGCTGATTAAAGATCCTCTGTTTTGGTCCGCGGAAGCGCCCAACCTCTACGATCTGCAACTGGTCCTGAAAAAGGATTCCGAGATTCTCGAAACCATTCATTGGCATTTCGGGGTCAAGAAGGTGGAGGTCCAGGGCGAGCTGTTCAAGATCAATGGCCAGGCCGTGAAGTTGAAAGGGGTCAACCGGCACGAGCATCATCCGCGCACAGGTCGCCACGTCGATCAGGCGACCATGGTCCGCGATGTCCAACTGATGAAGCAGGCCAATATCAACATGGTGCGCACCTCACACTATCCGAATGATCCCTTTTTCTACGAGCTGTGCGACCGATACGGCATCTATGTCATGGATGAGGCGAATCAGGAATCCCATGGCTTTGGAATCGGAAATACGATTCTGGGCGATGATCCCGCGTGGGAGGCGGCCCACGTCGACCGAATCGTTTCCGTGATTGAACGCGACAAGAACCATGCCTGCGTCACGTTGTGGTCACTGGGCAACGAGGGTGGGCGCGGCCGCAACTTCAGGGCGATGGCCGAAGCGGCCAAAAAGATCGATTCCACGCGGCCGCTCTACTGCGATTCCGACCGAAGTGTTTCGGCCATCTACGACGAGGGATATCTTCCGCCGGAGCGGTTGAAGCAATTGGGACAAAGCACCAGCGACCGTCCGGTCTTCCTGCGTGAATACGCGCATGCCATGGGGAATTCGGTGGGGAATCTCCAGGAATATTGGGATGTCATTTATGCGGACGACAGCATTGTCGGCGCGGCCATTTGGGATTGGGTCGATCAGGGGATTGCAAAGCGTATCGACGGCTCGCCGCTGCGCTATGGCGAGCATCCCGCATCGCTGCCGCTGCAGGAAAACGAGTTTTGGGCCTATGGCGGCGATTTTGGCGATCAGCCCAACGATGGCGCCTTTTGCCTCAATGGTTTGGTCGGTCCGGATCGTGTGCCGCATCCGCATTATTATCAGGTCCAGAAAACATATCAGCCGGTAGAGTTTGAATTGGTTGAGCAGAATCCGTTGCGGATCAGGGTGACGAATCGATATGGCTTCCTGTCGCTCGATCATCTGGATCTGCGCTACGACGTTGTGGTGGATGGAAAGGTTGCGGGTTCCGGTGTTTTTCCATGCAGCGGATTGCTTCCGGGCGATTCAAGGGTTGTTGATATTAAGCAACCCGCCGCTCCCGCAGGGCGGGAGCTGTGCATCAATCTTTCCGCCCAGCTCAAGTCCGCCGAATGGTGGGCGGAAGAGGGATTCCGCGTTGCGCGGGAACAGTTTGTCCTCCATCGCGGCGCGGTCGATTCCGTCCAGCCTTCGCCGGGGCAGCTCGATGTGCAGGAAGTCGGCGGCGAAATCAGGATTTTGGGCGGCGACTTTGAATTGGTCGTCAGCAAGGCGGACGGCGCGCTGGCGAGTTGGACGAAAAACGGCGCGGAACTGTTGCGCGGTCCGTTGGAACCCTATTTTTGGAAGCCGGCCAACGACAATCAAAAGCGCAACAGCTATGACCGCCGTCTGGGCGTGTGGAAGAATGCCGCGGAAACCCGGACGGTCAAGCATGTGGAGGTCCGCCGGGAAAATGGTCTGGCCGTGGTGCACTGCGTCATGGACCTTCCAGACATCGGTGCCGAATATGCTCTGGACTATACCATCAACGGCGAAGGCCAAATTCAGGTGCAGGCCGAATACCAGCCGCAAAAAACCGACATTGCGCTCATGCCAAAATTTGGGATGCGCATGCAGCTCGACGACCGGTTCGATACCATTGCTTGGCATGGGCGCGGCCCGTTTGAAAACTATCCGGACCGCAAGACCGGGGCGTTGATCGGTCTGTACGAAGCGACGCTTTCAGGCTTCATCACCGACTATATTGCTCCGCAGGACAACGCCAATCGGTGCGACGTGCGCTGGTTCAGCCTGTCCGACGATCAAAGCGGTTGGATTCGCGTGACCGGTCTCCAGGATCTGTGCTTCCGGGCGTGGCCCTACACCGAGTCGGATCTGGAAAAGGCGCAGCATCCCTTTGAACTTCCGGTCCGGAATCTGGTAAACCTGAACATCGATCTGAATATCCACGGCGTGGGGGGCAACGATGCTTGGGGCGCGAGAACCTTGGATGCCTACACCATCGATGGCAACAAGCCCTACCGTTATGGATTCATTCTCGAGGCTGGAACGAAGCAGTGATTGCGCGAGGTTGCGAACAAATGCAAAGGAGCAGTGCTATGGTTAGGTCGGCTTTTACAGCGGTATTTCTATCGGCGGCAACTTCGGCGGTTTTGGCCGCGGACGCGCCGGACACATCCACCTGGGTTGGGTTTTCTTCGTTTTCCTATTCCGGGAAGTCCGTGGTTTCCGCCGGTGCGGGCGAATACGCCAATCCCATCGTGGCTGGTTTTTATCCCGACCCGTCGATCTGCCGAGTGGGCGAGGATTATTATCTGGTCAATTCCGCCTTCAACTATTTCCCGTCGATTCCTATCTGGCATTCGAAGGATCTCGTCAACTGGGAGCAGATCGGGAATGTGATCGATCGCCCGTCCCAGTTTGCGATTAACGGTCAGGCAATGTCATCTGGAACCTATGCGCCGACGATCCGCTACCACGAGGGCACCTTCTACATGATCAACACCCTTGTGGGCGGCATCGGCAACTTTTACGTCACCGCCACCGATCCGGCGGGTCCGTGGTCCGAGCCGGTCCGCCTCCCCAGCGTGGGCGGGATCGACCCGGACATCTTTTTCGACGACGATGGCAAGTGCTACATCCTGAGCTGCGACGATCCGGTCGGTCCGCCGCAATACGAGGGGCACCGCGCCATCAAGATCCAACAATACGATCTCGCCAAGAAGGAGTTTGTCGGCGAGAAGACCGTGCTGGTCAATGGCGGCACGGACATCGCGAAGCAACCGATCTGGTGCGAGGGGCCCCATCTCTACAAGATCAAGGGCAGGTATTACCTCATGTGCGCGCAGGGCGGTACAAGCGTTGACCACACCGAAGTCATCTTCCGGTCCGATTCCCTGCTGGGCCCCTATGTGCCGTGGGATAAAAACCCGATCCTCAGCGCCGTCGGGTTGCCGGCGGACCGGTCGAATCCGGTGACGTGCACGGGCCACGCCGATCTGGTCGAAACCCAGAATGGCGAATGGTTCGCGGTGTTCCTGGCCTGCCAGCCCTACGAGGGGAACTATTTCAACACCGGTCGGCAAACCTTCATGCTTCCCGTGACGTGGACGGATGGATGGCCGCGCATCCTTCAGCCGAATACGCCGGTGCCCCTGACCGTCAAGAAGCCCAACCTGCCGACCGGCAAGGCGGCGTCCGTGGCGACAACCGGTGCGATTGCATACGTCGACCATTTCGATTCCGAAAAGCTGGCCTTCCGCTGGATCGGCATCCGCCGCCCGGATACAACGTGGCATGCCATCAATCCCGCTGGAAAGTTACTCTATCTGGAGCCGCGCAGAGATCGCATTTCCGTCCAGGGCAACCCGTCCTATCTCGGGGTCCGCCAGCAAAACAACATGTTCGAATGCGCGGTAACCCTGAAGGCCCAGCCGAAGACGGAAGACTGCACGGCGGGCTTGGCCGCCTTCCAGAACGAAACCCATTACTACGCCATCAACGTCAAGGCCGAGGGTGGGAAGCTGGTGCAGGTCTCGGCGGAAAAGGCTGCGGACAATGCGGGCGGGCGTCGCTTTGGCGGAGCGCAACAGCAGCAGCCGACGCCAGTACCTGCGCTTGCCGCAAAGGCGCTGCCGGAAAACACGACCTCCATCGAGCTGAAGATCGCGGGCGATGGAGCGGTCATGCGGTTGTTTTACAGGGCGGGTGGCGGCGAGTATGTCCAGCTGGGCGGCGATCTGGAATCGTCGTTCCTGAGTACCGACATCGCTGGCGGTTTCCAAGGTGTGACCCTTGGACTGTTTACGTATGAATAAAAAAAAGCGGCACAGAAGAAGGGCGTATACGCGCCCTTTGGATTCGTGTTTCAATAGGGAGTGAAGAATGAAAAATAGAATGATTGGGAGTACATTGGCCGTATTGCTTGCGGCGCTGGTGGGCTGTGGAACCACGGTGGTTTACGAGGAGATGACGCCGGGCGAGGGGGGCATTGTGATTGTGCCCGAACTCAAGAAACCGGCGAAGAAGCGAAAGATTGAAGAGAAGGATTTCGGCGGGTATGTGCTGGTCTATTTTAAGGATGAGGACCAGTCCGCTTATATGGCGGTCAGTCGCGATGGCTATACCTTCTATGACCTCAACCAGGGCAAGGCGATCTTCGATGGTTCCAAGCTCGCCGAACAAAAGGGCGTTCGCGACCCGCACATTGCGCGCGGCCCGGACGGCGGTTTCTACATGGCGATGACGGACCTGCATATTTTCGGGCAGCGGGCGGGCTATCGCGATACGCAGTGGCAGCGTCCCCAGGAAAAATATGGCTGGGGCAACAACCGGGCCCTGGTCCTGATGAAATCGTTTGACCTCATCCATTGGACGGTCTCGGACTTCCGCGTGGATCTGGCGTTCCCGGAATTGGGCGACATCGATTGCTCGTGGGCACCCCAGACGGTGTACGATGAAAAGGCCAAGAAAATGATGGTCTACTTCACCATCCGCTACAACAACAAGAACGCGAACATATACTGCTCCTATGCGAACGACGAGTTCACCAAGCTCGAAACCGTTCCGGAAATGATTCCCGGTATTGGCGGCATTGATGCGGATATCACCAAGGTGGGCGATAAATATCAGATGCACTATGTGTCCGATGCCAAGATTCTGCATGCCGTGTCCGACAAGATCCGGACCGGGTATGTGTCCGAGTCGCGTCGCATCGATCCGAATACGGTCAATACGGAAGCGCCGGATGTGTTTAAGCGCCTTGGAACCGACACGTATGTCCTGATGTATGATGTCTACGGCGCGCGTCCCAACAACATGGGCTTCAGCGAAACCGAGGATTTCGTTACCTATACAGACATCGGAAGATTTAATGAGGGCGCAATGAAGACGGTCGGGTTTGAACGACCGAAGCATGGCGCTGTAACGTATTTAACACCGGATGAACTTGAAGCCATTACCCGTCATTGGGGCGTGGAGTTGGATTGATCTGTAGGGTGTTTAGTTGGATCGAACATAATAAAAATTAAAAACAGGAGTAAAGATGATGACTCGTAAATTTCAATTGGCGGCTGCAGGGGCAGTGATTGCCTGTAGCGCGCTGGTGGCGTATGGACAGAATAGTGATACAGAAAAACCGGAAGCTGTTGCTGAAGCAAAGAAGGCAGCGAATCCTGCGGAAGGAACGTTTCTGACAAAACCGCTGAAGTGGACCTCTTCCGGCGCGCTGATTAAGCCGCAGTCGGATGACAATCATAAGCATGTTTCCATTAAGGATCCGACGATCCTGAAATATGATGGAAAGTGGCACATCTACGCGACGGCCTATTCAACATCGGCCAGAACATGGACCATGGTTTATCTCAACTTTGAGGATTGGAAGGATGCGGGAACCGCAAAGCAGATTCCGGTGGACGTGAATCCGGCCCTAGGCGGATACCATTGTGCACCGCACCTCTTCTACTTCACCCCGCACAAGAAGTGGTATTTCATCTTCCAGTCGCAGCAGCCGCAATACTGCACATCGGATGATATTACCGATCCGACAAAGTGGACGGCCCCGAAGAACTTCTTTGCGAACAATCCTGCAAACATGCCCCGTCTGCCGATCGACTATCACATCATCTGCGATAAAACGCATGCGTACCTGTTCTTCACCGGTGATGACGGTAATTTCTACCGCAGTCGCACGAAGATCGAAGATTTTCCGAATGGGTTCAGCGAAGTCGAGATTGCCATTAAGGGAGACCGCTCTTATCTGTTTGAAGGCAGCATGACCTACAAAATAAAAGGAACGGATACCTACATGACCATTATCGAAGGGATGAGCCCTTCGCGGCATTATAATGCATGGGTTTCTAAGGATCTCAACGGCGAATGGACTCGGGTTGAAGGCGCAAGCACCTTTGAAACGCCGTTTGCAGGCATCAATAATGTCACGTTCGAGGAAGGTGCTGAAGCGTGGACCCGCGACATCAGCCACGGTGAACTGCTCCGTGAAAACTATGACGAAACGCCGACGATCGACCCGAAGAACCTGAAGTTCCTTTATCAGGGCCGTGATCCGTCGAGCGATAATATGCGCTATGAGCAGCTGCCCTATTATCTGGGTGTCTTGACGCTGCAGGATCAAGACAGCAAATAAAAAACTGTTCCTCCGCTATGGATGGAACAGCAGTTGAAAAGCTCTTTGGATTTGTTTTCCAGAGAGCTTTTCTGCGTTCAGATCATGGGGATGGTTTTATCGGCCACCTTTTTTCCATCCAGTCAAGACGCAGCGCGGCAAAGCCGCAACCAAAGTTGATTAACCACTAAATAGACAGGACAATCGTGCGACAGGATGAA